>JAAXVX010000204.1 GCA_013335275.1 Bacteroidales bacterium | reverse complement strand
TATGAACACATATTATTGCATCCCCTCATAATGGATATGAAGGAAGAAACTCCGTTCTTGTCCATTCTCACAGGTGAAATATCGGCATAGGTCTCTTCGTGGGAGAGCATGGTGTTTATCTGTTTGTTGCCTCCGGTAAGGTCGTTGAGCAATGCGGGAAGTTCCCGGTATGAGTCCGGTCCTGCAACAATGTCCACTGCCGGATGTTTGAGAAGTTCGTCTTTTAGCCTCTCTGCCATGCATCCCAGGATTCCTACAATTATTCCCTTCCGGCGAAGCTTCTCCAGCCGGAATATATCCAGGCGGCCCCATATTCTCGTCTCTGCATTGTCCCGGATGGAACATGTGTTTATGAGAATAAGATCGGCCTCTTTAATGCTGTTGCAAAGAGAGTATCCGCTTTGCTGAAGTATTGACAGAACTACCTCGCTGTCGTTTACATTCATCTGACAGCCGTAGGTTTCGATGAATACCTGCCGGAGCTTTGTATCAAGAACAGGTTTTACGGAATAATATTTGTTAGTCATTAATGTTGTTCATTTTTGTGCTGCAAATATAGCCTTTTTTATACCTTTGTAAATATTCAAATTGTTGAAATGAAGCGATTATTAGTTTTTCCCATACTGGTTTTGTTGCTGTTTACTAGTTGCACAAACTTTAGAAATATTGAGATTAGGAGCGTCAAACTTAACGAAGTTAAACTTATAAGCACTTCCAGAGCCATGGTCGATGTGGAGTTTACAATTAATAACACTGCAAATGCCGGTCTTGTTTTGCAGTCGTCGGACGGATTCCTCACAAAAAACGGATTAAACTTTGCACAGATAACATTAATCGAGGCCGATACCATAGCTGCTTCCACTCAATCTACAAACAGGGCCCGTTTTCAGATTGAACTGCTGGACCCGATGTCTCTGTTTTCAATGGGTCTCAATATCAAAAGCTGGAAAATGTCGGATTTTGAAATTAATGCAAGAGGAGTGATTCGTACTTCAAAAGGTGGCAGGAAGGCTTTTAAGCTCAAGAACATGCCTCTGGAAAACCTTACTAAAAGATTTTAATGATGCGGAAAATTATAATATTATCCATTCTGTCGCTATTTGCTTTTGCGTCGCTTAATGCGCAGGAAATAACCGAAGTTAAAGACACGAACAAGGTTGTAGCTCCTCCTGTTATGGACTCAACATACTATCTCAGGAACATTTTTACCATGCTGGACGAAAACGGCCCCGCATCCAACAAAATTAAAATAGAACAGAGCAAAGTTCTGGAATCTGCTTTCACTTCGCATATTGCGCAATCGGCTGGCAAGAAGATAAGCGGATACAGGATAAGGATATATTTTAACAATAATCAGGTTGCCAGAAATCAATCGGGTACGGTGGCTTCTCAGTTTTCATCCCAGTATCCGGGGATTTCTGTCTACAGAACATATACCAACCCGTATTTTAAAGTTACGGTTGGCGATTTTCGTACAAAATCGGATGCAATGAGGCTGTTAAAGACTATTGAAGGTCAGTTTCAGTCGGCCTTTGTGGTTCGGGAAATTATTAATTTCCCGCCTTTGTAGGGTCTTCGGTTTTAAAGATTTTAAGTGCCTTTGGCACCTTCTTAGACTTCTTTTTTTCCGGGTTTTTATCTTTTAACCTTTTCTCAATTTTATTTCTCCACCATTTAGGCCGGAATTTTTCTGCAAGCCGGGTGAGAGGAGTAATGTACCTTTCAATTTTCTCCGGATAAATGTCTGTAATGCTCACCAGAATCCCGGTCTCCTCAACTCCGCCGAAATGTTCATTTATTGCAGTTCCGAATACCCTCATAGAGGGAGAAAGATTCATATACGAATTGATGAGAGGAGGAATATGCTCGCCCATCGACCGCACCTCTTTTGAGAGTGACTTATATGACTCTTTGTAGTCCAGCCCTTCAAAAAGTTCTTTGTAGTAGGGGTTGCTGCTGTCGTAGTCAAGAGGAAATATTGGTGTAACGAGGTTATCGTTGTCGCGGAAAAAGTCGTTCAGAAAATTTAGCAAAATGTTTCTGGCCCTCAGGTTATATGAGGTGTACATTGTTACTTTTCCAAAGAAATATTTAATGTGCGGGTAACGCAGCATAAGTGCACCCAGGCCGTCCCAAAGGTTGTCCAGTGCAAAGAGCCCTTTTCTGCGGATATTTGTGCTCTGATAGTTCGGCTGAATAAACGACCTGCCCAGTTCAATGGTAAATGGCATGTAATCTTTTACGAAGGTCTCCGAAAAATTGAATAATTCGCTGGTTGCAAGTTGTTCTGTTTTTAATCCGGAACATTGAATGTAACGATATCCGCCTATTACTTCCTGGTCTTTAGGGTCCCACACAATAAGCTGTTTGTACGGGTTCTTGCTGTCGGTGTCAAATTCGTCTATGTCAATTGGTTTTCCTGTGCCGCCGCCTGCAAGCCGGAATGATATCTCCCTAAGCCTGCCAATTTCTCTCATTATATGGGGAGAGTCTTCGTAGGTGATTTCGTATATTTTATTGTCTCCCTTGCGGGTGTTGCGGATAAACTTGTCTGTAGTGAGCTCGTCGATGATGAGCTTCCTGTCTATTGGTTGTATTACGGGTTCCATTAGGTTGTCTTTAATTTGTAAACCTCATCTCTTACATATTTTGCCCAGTATGAAGCATTCTCGCCGTTGTTTAAATTTTCGGCCGGGATTGGTTTTCCAATGAATATGTTAAAATATCCGCCTCTTTGCCGGAACATTTCGTGAGGAAGGAGAATCGTTTCGTAATTGAATTTTATGCCCAGCGCTTTTCTTATGTTTGCAAAGCGATAGAAAAACCCCGAGTTTCTTCCTTCAAAAAATATGGGTATAATATCTCTTTCGTATTTAATCGCCTGGTTTATAAAGCTTTTCTTCCATTCTAGATCTTCTATTTTCCCTTTAACGAGCCTGGAGCACAGGCCCGCAGGAAAAGTAATGATCTGATCGCCGGAGCTATATGAGTCATGTATAATTTTTGCATTGTCAACACTTTGCCTGCCATATTTGTTTACCGGAATAAATACCGGCCTTAGTGGCTCGACATGCATGAGTAAGTCGTTTACAACAAATTTGACTCCATTAAAAATGTTTCCGAAAATTTCAATGAGAATCATGCCGTCAAGTCCGCCCAGAGGGTGGTTGGAAACAAACAGGTATCTTTTTGAGTGGTCAATATTTTCTTGTCCGTGGACTGAGTATTTAATTCCAAGGTGCTTTAGGGCAGCACCGGCAAACTCTTTTCCGGTGAAACGCCCATACTTGTCCAGTATCTCATTTAGTTCGTCCTGATGGACAATTTTCTTGAGAGTACCAATTATAAATTTGGGTATAAATTTGAGCAGTCCAGGGTTTTTTGCACCAA
This sequence comes from Bacteroidales bacterium, assembly GCA_013335275.1. Lineage (GTDB taxonomy): Bacteria > Bacteroidota > Bacteroidia > Bacteroidales > UBA932 > Bact-08. The sequence continues at coordinate 200 of JAAXVX010000204.1, read as the reverse complement.
TAACTCCGGCTACATCTACACGCAGTTTCTTGTTTTCAATGCTCATGTTTAAGCCATTTATGAGAATGCGAAGTTAAATAAAAATCATATCTTTGCATAAACGGTTCCTCATATATGTTAAAACAAGGTTTACAACAAAAACTTCAGCAAAAACTCTCGCCACTGCAGATCCAGACGATCAAGCTGCTTGAGCTTCCCAC
>JAAXVX010000203.1 GCA_013335275.1 Bacteroidales bacterium | reverse complement strand
CTTTGACCTTCCTATAATCCCGCTTATCGAAGGTTGCGATATATCGCAGGAGAGCTTCGATGCCAAAGAGGGAATCATGTGCAACTCCGGTTTCCTGAACGGATTTACTGTTAAACAGGCGATACCTGCTGCAATTGAAGAGGTGGAGAAACTCGGAATCGGGCGCAGAAAGATTAACTTCCGGTTGAGGGACGCAATATTTTCACGTCAGCGCTACTGGGGAGAACCGTTTCCTATATACTACAAAGATGGCATCGCTACTCCAATGGAGCTTAAGAATTTGCCTCTGGAACTGCCGGAAGTGGACAAATTCCTACCAACCGAAAGCGGAGAACCGCCACTCGGAAGGGCAGAAAACTGGACATTCGGTGGCTACCCTGTTGAAAAGAGCACAATGCCCGGTTTTGCAGGGAGCAGCGCATATTATCTGAGATATATGGACCCCCGCAACAGCGAAGCGCTTGTATCCAAAGATGCCAACAACTACTGGAGAGACGTGGATTTGTACATTGGCGGAACCGAGCACGCAACAGGACACCTCATATATTCAAGATTCTGGAACAAATTCCTTTTTGACCTTGGATTCGTATGCGAAAAAGAGCCTTTCAAAAAACTCATAAACCAGGGTATGATTCAGGGCCGTTCAAACTTTGTATACAGAGTGAAAGGCACAAACAAATTTGTATCTCTTGGTTTAAAAGACAAATATGACACTACCGAAATTCACGTAGACGTGAACATAGTGAGCAACGACAGGCTTAACATGGATGCCTTCAGAGCATGGATGCCGGAGTATGCCGATGCGCAGTTTGAACTTGAAAACGGAGAATATATTTGCGGATGGGCAGTTGAGAAAATGAGCAAGTCTATGTTCAATGTTGTTAACCCCGACATGATTTGCGAAAAATACGGAGCAGATACTCTTCGGATGTATGAAATGTTCCTTGGCCCTCTCGAACAGAGCAAGCCATGGGATACAAACGGAATAGACGGAGTACACAGGTTCCTCAAAAGATTCTGGAGACTCTTCTTTAACAAAGACACTTTTGAAGTTTCCAACGCGGAGGCAACACCTGCCGAACTCAAAATCCTGCACAGGCTCATTAAAAAAGTTCAGGAAGACATAGAGAACTTCTCGTTCAATACAAGTGTGAGTGCCTTTATGATTGCCCTTAACGAACTGTATGAACTAAACTGCAACAAAAAGGCAATCCTGGAACCAATGGTAATACTCATATCTGCCTTTGCTCCTCACATTGCAGAAGAGTTGTGGAGCAGGCTGGGCAATCCCGGAAGCGTTTCATTTGCCGCATTCCCTGAATATGTGGAAAAATTCACAATAGAAGATTCATTTGAATACCCTGTTTCGTTTAACGGAAAGCTGCGATTCAAACTTACTCTGAGCATTCTGCTTAGCGCAAAAGAGATTGAAGCGGCAGTCCTGGCCGACGAAAATACACAAAAATATCTTGGAGCAGGCTCCATTAAAAAGGTAATAGTAGTTCCCAAAAAGATTATAAATATTGTTTGCTGATGATATTGCAATCGTACCAGGTAGACTCGTTTACCAAAAAAGCTTTTAGCGGAAATCCCGCTTGTGTGGTGCTGCTGGACGAGCAGCTTCCCTGCGATGTTTTGATGAAAATTGCCAAAGAGAATGCCGTTCCGGAAACTGCTTTCATACTCCCGTCCGGAGATGAATATATTCTCAGGTGGTTTACACCCGACATTGAAATGGACCTGTGCGGGCATGCAACACTTGCAAGTGCCCATATCCTCTTTACCGAATGTAACTATTCCGGTGAAGTGATACATTTTAAAACTGCTTCCGGAATGCTCACTGTAAAGAGAGAGGGCGACAAATACTTCATGGACTTTCCAATGAGGGAGGCTCTGGTTGCCGCTCTTCCGGAAGAGATATCAGACAGCCTTAACATAAAACCAAAAGAGGTTTACAAGGCGAGAGACTATATGCTTGTCTATCCTTCGCAAAAGGAGATAGAGCATCTGGAAGTAAACAGGTCCATATTTGACGAAATAAATATCAATCCGGGCGGAGTTATTGTTACAGCGCCGGGAGAAAATTGTGACTTTGTATCGAGATATTTTACGCCTCAGGCAACAATACTTGAAGACCCTGTTACCGGCTCGGCACACTGCACCCTTGCCCCATACTGGAGCCGCCGGCTCAAAAAAGAGACTCTCGAAGCAAAGCAGCTTTCGGCAAGAGGAGGGGAGATAACCTGCACAATAAACGAAGGAAGAGTAATAATAAGCGGCAACGCCATTACCTACTCAAAATCGGATTTATACATATAAATTTTACAGTTATGAATATTAACCTGTTCAAAACAGTAAAGTCCTATCTCTTTATGACGATAGGGCTTTTCATCTTTGTCTTTAGCTGGACGGCATTTCTTATACCCAACGAAATTGCCGGGGGAGGGGTGAGCGGACTTGCGTCTGTAATCCAGTATGCAACAGGTTTTGAAGTTTCATATTCATACCTGATAATTAATGCAATCCTTCTAGGTATCGGGTTTCTTATTTTAGGGAAGGGTTTCGGGTTTAAGACCATATACTGCATAGCCGTTGCGGCACTCATGTTCAAGTTTCTTCCGCAGATTCCGTGGGTTTCGGACATAGACGACAAACTTATCAATTCTCTCATTGGGGGAACAATGAGCGGTATAGGCATTGGAATAATTTTCCTTCAGGGAGGAAGCACAGGGGGCACCGATATTGTTGCCCTCATCATTACAAAATACCGCGAGATGTCGCCGGGCAGGGTTTTCATTATGTGCGACCTTGTTATAATTGGCTCTGTATTCTTTATCCCGGGGAAAACGCTGGAAGATGTAATATACGGCTATATTGAAATGGTTTCATTCTCCTATGTCATAGATATGGTTCTCACGGGCAACAGGCAATCTCTGCAGCTCTTTATTATCTCAAACAAATATGCCGAAATTGCCGAGAAGGTTACAAAAGAACTTGGCCGCGGGGTAACTGCCCTGGACTCTATGGGATGGTACTCGCAAACAGAAAGCAAAATGCTCATGGTCATACTCCGCAAAACACAACTGCAGGAGATATCGGCAATTGTAAAGGATATCGACAAAAAGGCATTCATATCGGTTTCTACCGTTATGAGCGTATACGGGCAGGGTTTCGATCAAATTAAAGGGGGAAAAATGCTATGGAACAAAAAGCAAAAAGAGTCCTGAACGGCATCAAGGAATATACGATAATAACCGTTGGCCTCCTTCTCTACACTGTGGGATGGAACCTCTTCCTCATTCCAAACGGACTGGTAGGCGGCGGAGTTACGGGTATAGCATCAATTATTTATTATTCGACAGGCTTTCCTGTGAGTTACTCCTTCTTTATTATAAACGGAATACTGCTTGCAATAGCACTCAAGGTGCTGGGGAAATCCTTCGGGATAAAGACTGTATTTGCAATTGTGGCCGTTACAATATTTCTCGACCGGATTCCGGGCCTTTTGCCGCAGGAGCTCATTCAGGACGTAGCAATAGGCAACGGCAAGCTTCTGAGTGCCATAATGGGTGGTGTATGCTCCGGAGCGGGTATTGCAATA
>JAAXVX010000202.1 GCA_013335275.1 Bacteroidales bacterium | reverse complement strand
AATCAGTTTTGAGGAGGGCTACGCTCGAAAATTTCTTTGCAAAAGACGTGAAAAGTTTGTACATATAGTGTGATAAAATAATGATGTTGCCGCAAATCAGTACTCCCCTCCATATAAAGACGGCAAGTGCCTGCGAACAGATCCGATAAGAAGCTGTCGAGCTATTTATTGTTAAAATTCGTTTTGATGCCATTTTTTCGGCATAACTTAGCCGCGAATATAATGATGGATACGTTTCTGTTGTTATGGGCTTGCCTTTAGATATTCTGGCGACAGATGAGATTTATGGGGTATTTTTTTATTAAAGATTTCTTGCTCTATGGATTTTTAATAACAAACAATAAAAGGAGGGTTATATGTCTACTTATCTATTGGCAATTTTTGCATCACCACTATATTTTCTTTTTGAGAAAAAATGGGGTGCGTTTATTTTAAATTCGATTTTTTATCTTTCAGCATTGTTTTTGTTGATTACCTTTATTGGTGCTTTTCTTGCTCCATTACCATGGATGATTGGTATGGCTCATGTAATGTTTGATTATAGGAAAAAAGTTGTTGAGCAAGATGCTTCAGTAATGGCTAAGAAAATGGTTGAAGCTATGAGGAGTGAGCAAATTAATGAGCCTAAAATATAATTTAATATTTTGATGATAAGGTACTTGGTTCGACGCTTATGTTTTGCTTTTTTGCTTTGTTGCGTATCATTTTTTTATACGCAACATGCATTTGCAAAAGCAAATGGTTTCCCTGTTGGGTATTGTACTCGATATGCAGCAGAAAAGTTTGATACGTCAGTTCCTGAGCCAGGTCTGGATTGGCCAGGCAATGCGGGGCAATGGTATGTAAATGCACGAATCAGGGATTGGGCAACAAGCAATAATCCAATGCATGCCGAAAAGGGAGCAATCATCGTATGGGATGGAGGGCCTGAAGGTTATGGTCATGTTGCAATAGTTGAAACTGTTCGGCTAAATGAAAAGCTAATTGTGATTAGTGAGATGAATTGGGCTGGATTAGGTAATCGTACTACAGCTACTCTTTCAATGGCTAATTTGAATAGAGGTGAAAATGCATTGTATGATTTTGTAGGCTTTATTTTTCCACGGAAAGCAGCGGCACAGTGTTTTACTGGTGAGTATGGCGGTAGTGCAGTCCAATATATTAAAAACCAAAATCCAGGAGGGTATAACTGGAAGATAATGTATCCTAGGCTACAAGGCTTTTCAGTGAATAAAAATGCGGGTCAAAAAACGTGGTCTACTCCATCTCAAATATGGTATGAATTGCAGACTTCGTCTAAAGGAAGTCTGCCAAAAGTAAACTCAGTGATGGTTATCGGTGATGGAAGTGCTTGGGGGCACGCTGCAATTGTTACTAAAATTGATGGGGATAAAGTATATGTCAGGCATTCAAACTGGGAGTGCGAAAATCGTGGTCTGGTAACAGAAGGATATTTTCGTTTATTAGACGGCGGCCAGAAAGTTGCATATAATGACGGGCATAAGAGTTATCGATTGATAGGATTTATATATAAGCCATGGGGAATAAGTAAAATTGCTCGGGATAGTCAGCAAGAAATTGAGAAAAAGCCGGTTTGGTATAATAATTTTTTCCAAAAAATAATGGATTTTTTTAAATAAAGTATTAAGAAAAGGAGGCGATTATGGATACAGGCACCTTTTTTGGTAAACTATTTGATTTTTCATTCAAAGAGTTCATTACACTACAGATTATTAAATATCTGTATATCATTGGTGTCGTTGCAGCTGCAATATCGGCGCTTGGTGTTGCCGGAGGAGGGTTTGCTGCAATCCAGTATGATTTTGGCAAGGGGATTCTCGGTATACTGATGTCGCCTGTTGTCTTTATCTTGCTAACTCTATTGTCGAGGCTCGTGCTTGAGGCGATTGTGGCCACATTCAGAATTGCCGAAAATACGACTAAACTTGTTGAGCTTGAGGAGAAACGTTGAGGCGTTTATAGTTCTGTGTTTTAGGTCGGCTACCTTTGCAGGAATATGGCGTAACTAAAGTGGACCCCATTGAGCAGACAAAAAGAAGCGCAATGCAGCTAATAATTCGTTATTGGTTCCTGTGTGTATCAGTGTTTTTTCTTGCGGGATCAAGTGATTGTGCTTCATTTATCCTGAACACTGGCAACTTTATCGATGAGGATAATATTAAGAATGGAGATATCGTTTTTCAGCGCGGTCTTAATGCTTTGAGTCGTTTTGTTGTTTCTGTTGATGATGGGGCTGTGTATTCTCATGTAGGTATTGTTTACAAGTCTTCAGCGGGCACCTTTGTAATACATGTATTGCCTGATAATGATGGGGAGACTGATGCTGTTGTTCAGATAGAAGCGATCGGTGATTTTCTTTCGCCGCACAATACTTCCCAATACGCTATCTATAGGTATCGTGATGAATGTAGTAAGATTTCGGAACAGGCAGCAGCATCAGCATTGTTTTTATTTCGTGATAGGTGTGGATATGATTACAAATTTGATTATAGAGATCATGACAGGCTGTACTGTACGGAACTGGTCTGGTATGCCTATAAAAACGCCAATATCGATTTGATAGACGGTAGGTTTGAGTATGTCAGTTTTCCTTTCTACAAAAAGCGGTACATCCTTGTTTCTGGATTGCTAAAGAGCGAATATTTGAAATTGGTAATGAAAAATTCAATCAAAAGGAGTTTTTGATGGTAAAGCGGTCTGCTGTTCTTTTGGCATTCTATTGTGCCATCATGGCTATTGCTGGATGCAGCTTGTTCAATTCAGGGCCTTCATCGGTGGTTAAGAAATTTTATTACAGTGTTGAGGCCGGAAAAACAGAAGATGCGATCAGTCTGTTATCTACCGAGACTAAGCAGATGTTTGGAGGAAAATTCAATGCATACATTGCTCATCAGACTGTCGATATCAAGAAAAAAGGGGGGATCACCTCCATTGAAACACAGGAGAGCATTACGGGGGACACTGCCCGCGTTACTTATACCGTCACTTATGGTGATGGATCTACTGAAGTAGGAAAGAGCGATCTGATAAAACAGGAGGGCAAATGGAAAATGACGGTTAGTATGAATAAATAGTGTACGACAGAAAACGGCCTGTTATTCGGTTAGAAAACTGAGGGGACGCTGTTTTTTATCATGAATAATTCAGAATATTGCGTATGTCTTCGAACAGCAGTCCCAGCCAATAAACAAAAACCTATCACACTTATGCCGCGAGGAGCAAGACTTGACGTGCCGGGAACCCTGCATCATGTGATCGTCAGGGGGATCGAAGAAGGGAGCATCGTCCGGGACGATACGGACCGGAAAGCCTTTCTTGATCGGATGGGATTGCTTGCCAAAGGATCGGGCACGAGCATCTGCGCCTTTGCGCTTATGCCGAACCACGCGCATATCCTCCTGAAAAGCGGCCCGGACGGACTTTCCTCCTACATGCGCCGTCTGCTTTCGGGGTATGCGCCGTACTTCAACCGGCGGCACCAGCGGGTAGGGCACCTCTTCCGGAACCGGTACCAGTCCATCGTCTGCGAGGAGGAGGCGTACTTCGATAAACTCGTGGCGTACATCCACCTCAAACCTTTGCGTGCCGGACTGGTCGAATC
>JAAXVX010000201.1 GCA_013335275.1 Bacteroidales bacterium | reverse complement strand
GGCTTGTTCTCAAATTTAAACCAGCCGCAGTTGCAGGATTTATTGGGATTATATTAAGTTTTGTATTACTGTTGGTTTCATGGAAAAGCCAGATTCTCGTTTTTGCCGCTATGTCTGCGATAATGCTGATTATCCCGGGACATATACTAAATTCAGCCTTCAGAAAACAGCAAAAAAATGGGAGCAATGTTTAAAGAGCTGGATCCGCTGCTTCATTCCCAACTCAGGCTTGCAGTTATATCACTGCTAATGTCACTGGAAGAGGCAGACTTTGTCTTCCTGAGAGAAAAAACAGGAGCAACTGCCGGGAACCTTAGTGTACAACTTGAAAAACTAAGTGAAGCCGGATACATAGAGGTTGCGAAAGGTTTCCTTGGCAAAAGGCCACGAACTACATGCCGGATAACTACTCAGGGCCAAAAAGCATTCGAAGAATATATAGAAGCGATAAAAGGCTATATAGGGTAGTCATTTATAGCTGATAAATGCGTAAATTTGTGATGATTTATACGAATATTAAATCATCATGAATAATAAACTATTGATAAGAAAAGCCTCCGGTGATATGGAGCCTTTTTCTTCGGAAAAATTAAGAAGGTCGTTGCAACGCTCCGGAGCTGCCGATAATGTTATTGAACCAATTTTAAATGATGTTGAATCCTGGATTTATGATGGGATTTCAAGCAGAAAAATATATGACAGGGCCTTTGCATTATTAAGAAAAAAGACGTTAAGTGTTGCTTCCAGATATAAATTAAAGAACGCACTTATGGAAATGGGGCCCACAGGACATCCTTTTGAGCACTTTGCTGGTCAGGTATTTAAAGCACTGGGGTATAATGTGGAAGTAGCTCAGATTCTTCAGGGCCATTGTGTCACTCATGAGGTTGATGTAATTGCTTCCAAAGAAAAAAGCCAGATGTTTATTGAATGCAAATATTATCTCACAACAGATAAAAACGCAAATGTCCAGGTACCCCTTTACATCCGGTCCAGAGTAGATGATATTATTAAGAAACGAAGCACTATTCCTGAGTTTGCCGGCTATACATTTTCAGGCGGTGTTGTAACAAATACAAGATTTACCTCAGATGCCATGACATATGGCGAATGCAGCGGGCTTAAATTACTCAGTTGGGACTATCCCGCAGGAAATGGACTGAAAGATATAATTGACAGGGAAAAAATCTTTCCGGTTACAGTATTAACAAAACTTTCAACCCAGGATAAGCAGAGACTTATGGGACAGGGAATTGTTACCTGCCGGCAGATACTTGAAACTCCGGGAACACTGGATTCATTAGGTATAGAAATGATTATCAGAGAAAAGATTCTTGCAGAAATTAAAAATCTATGTGTAACCGAATAGCCGTATTATTTTGACTCAACTTATTTACTAATAATTACTTACTAAAAAGGATAACATCTAAGATGTTATCCTTTTTTTGCAAGTAAAATATAATGAATAGTTTAACCATTTACTTTTTTGTAATCGGCGAGAAATTTCTCAAGTCCGCTATCGGTCAGCGGATGTCTTAATAAACCAAGAATAGCATCTAACGGGCATGTGGCAACATCCGCCCCTGCTTCAAGGCACTGTATAATATGCATTGTATGCCTGATTGAGGCTGCAAGTACTTCGGTTTCATAACCATAGTAATTGAATATTTCAACAATCTGCCTTATAAGGGCAACACCGTCGGTTGATATATCATCCAGCCGGCCTACGAATGGGGAGACATATGTTGCACCGGCTTTAGCAGCAAGGAGTGCTTGTCCGGCAGTAAAAACAAGAGTGCAGTTGGTACGAATGCCATTATCGGAAAAATACTTGATTGCCTTTATTCCTTCCTTAATACAAGGCACTTTGACAACAATCTGCGGATGAAGAGCTGCGAGTTCTTTACCTTCTCTTACCATTCCTTCGAAATCCGTTGCAATAACCTCTGCACTTACATCTCCTTTAACAATATTGCAGATATCTATATAGTGTTGTTTTATTTTCGCCGCTCCTTTGATGCCCTCTTTTGCCATTAGCGATGGGTTAGTTGTTACGCCGTCAAGTACTCCAAGATCATTAGCTTCACGAATTTGATCCAGGTTTGCCGTATCAATAAAAAATTTCATAATTAATGGATTTTTAGTTTATTAATATTAAACAAAGATACAGATTATGTTGTTAGAATAGTTTTATAAATGGCTATCTTCGGCACTGTAAATTTCATAATTGGTAATGCAGGAAAACTGGAAAAAAACATTTGCTTTTATTTGGACCGGACAGCTTTTTTCAACACTAAGCAGTTCTGTTGTGAGTTTTGCCGTAATCTTCTGGTTAAGCGTGCAGACTGGTTCTGCACAAGTTCTTGCCCTTGCAACTATATCTTCACTTCTGCCACAACTTGTTCTAGGATTGTTCACCGGTGTCCTGATTGACCGGTGGGACCGTAAACGGACAATGATTGTTGCAGATATGTATATTGCTCTGCTTACTGCAGTAATGGCAGTGTTGTTTTATATGGGTGCGGCAGAAATCGGATTTATATATGCTTTGCTGGCACTGCGTTCTATTGGGAGTGCATTTCATATGCCGGCAATGGAAGCCTCTGTGCCGCTGCTAGCGCCAAAGAGTGAGCTGATGCGTGTGGCCGGCATCAACAACATGATATTTTCTGTCAGCACTATTGGTGCCCCTGCAATTGCAGCCATATTTATAAGCGCTCTGGATATGACGTGGGTATTGATGTTTGATGTACTGGGTGCTCTTATTGCATGCACATCTTTGCTTTTTGTGAAAATCCCGAATCCATGGGATAAGAAAAATGCCGATATTTCTCTTGACAACTCGCAATTTTTGGCAGGAAAGACGGCTGCATTTCAGATTACTGAAGAAAATATTAACGAATCTACCAAAGAGACATCGGGAAAAACAAATATTACCCAAACAGAATTCAAACGGTTTTTATCGGAGCTTAATCAAGGTTTGCACGAGATACTTAAAAGGCCGGGATTAATGTGGATGTTTATATTCACGATTTTTGCAAGTCTGGCTATGGTACCAATTTCTACACTGTTTCCTTTAATGACGCTTGACCATTTTGCCGGAGACACGTATAAAATGAGCATGGTGGAAATAGCATGGGGAGTCGGAATGTTGATTGGCGGCGGCATAATGAGTCTGCCAAAGTTCAAATTCAATAATGTCATGCTGATAAACTCAATGTACGTGATTCTTGGGATGACATTTGCCTTTTCGGGCCTGACTCCTGCCGGGGGATTCTATGCTTTTGTAGGATTCACTTTAATCGGCGGAATTTCAGGTGCGATTTTTTGGGGAGCATTCACAGTACTTCTTCAGAAAAGTCTGGATTCATCCGTTTTGGGCCGTGTCTTTTCCATTCATAACAGCCTTATAATGATTCCCGCAATGTTTTCTCTCATAGCAACCGGATATATCGCTGATTATATAGGCATTACAAATGCATTTATAATTTCAGGGGCCATGCTTGTTTTCATTGGTCTTTTATCTCCCTTTTTACCGGCAATTCAGAAGTTCGCCAAAGAAACAGGTAACTAACTGTCTTGTTAGCTATCTAACTCATTCTATGTCGTTTTGTGTATGATCG
>JAAXVX010000200.1 GCA_013335275.1 Bacteroidales bacterium | reverse complement strand
TTGTACGTCACAAACTCGTCTCAAAAATCGTTCAGGCTTTTGACAAGCACGAAGCGGAGCAGTAATTATAAAATTACCCCGCCAAGTTTACCTGTTGGTTTTCCCTCTTTTATCGTGTAAATACCATTCACGAACACATGCTCAATTCCTTTTGCAAACTGATGAGGGCTTGCGAATGTAGCTGTATCTATAATCTTTTCTGAATCGAACACTACAACATCTGCATGGTAGCCAATTTCCAGTAATCCCCTTTTCTTTAGCCCAAGCCTTGAAGCAGGAAGTGCTGTAGCCTTGTGAACCGCTTCGGAAAGCGACATTAATTTTTCGTCTCTGCAATACTTGCCAAAGAATCTCGGAAATGTTCCGTACGAGCGGGGGTGTGGCATCGTTTCGCCAAGTCTCCCGTTTGGAGAATAAACGCTTCCGTCGGACGCCGGCATACCCAGTGGGTGAGAAAGGAAGAGTTTTACATTTTCTTCCCTCATGGCAAATCCGATGATATCAACATTTGCATTTTCCTCAATGAGCAATTCGCGGATAAATTCCCACGAATCCATTGATGTTAGTTTTGCGCACTCCTCGACATTGAGCCCGATGAATCTTTTATTCTGAGGCTGACGACATGATGTGACTACAACATTTTGAGGACCGCCCAGTCTCTCTATCCTGGACTTTGCATAATCCCCTATCTTTTTTGACTGTTCAGTATCCCTGAGCCTTGCCACAACCTCTTCAGTTGTTCCCTGTCTGTCGTTTATAGGGATAAATGTGGACATCCCTGTAGAAAATGCGATGTACGGATATCTGTCAAAAGCAATATTCAACCCTGCTTTTTGAGCCTTTTCTATCCTTTTGAGAAGATCCGGAGCCTTATGCCAGTTGGCAGCATTTTGTGCCTTCAGGTGAGAAATCTGAAGTTTAACTCCGGCACCTGTTGCAATGCGGATAGCCTCGTCAAGAGCAGCTTCAACTCTGTCGTCTTCGTTTCTCATGTGTATTGCAAACAGTCCGTTGTGTTTCGCAACCACTTTGCAAAGTTCGGTAATCTCTTTTTCATCGGCATACGAACCGGGAGTATACTCAAGCCCGCAGGAAATTCCGGTGGCTCCCATTTCCATTTGTTCGTCTATATACCGCTTCATTTCTTTTAGCTGATCTGCTGTCGCAGGAACATTATTGTCCCCTACAAAGCGCGAGCGAAGCGAACCCTGGCCAAGAAAAGAGCCATAATTGATTCCTCTTCCTTCACTTCTGAGATCATCAAAAAACTTTCCGGCATTCTCCCATTTTTTAGACGGAAACGGGCTGTCGCCGCAATTCCCTCCTATATCGAGAGTAACGCCCTGATATATTTTACTGTCCCCAAGCGGAGCATCAAAAAGATTTGAGTCTGTGTGGGTATGTATATCAATAAAACCCGGGCTCACTGCCTTTCCTCCTGCATCTACAGTAACATCGGCGCTCTCGCCCAAATCGCCTATGGCAGATATTTTTCCGTTCTTTATGCCAAGGTCTCCCCGGACAGGCTCACGGAGATTTCCGGAATAAATGACTCCATTCTTAATTATAGCGTCAAAGCGATTGTTTACCCTGATATTCGCCAGACCGTCAAAACCAAATCCCAGAGCTGCACCTGCAAGCAGGGAGCTTTTGATGAATCCTCTTCGTGAAATTTTATTTGCCATGGAACTATTTATTATTGTTTTTTCTTATTTCTATTCCCGGAGTGGAGAAAACCCGGAACTCTCCATTCTCGCCATAAACCAGATAACCGTCTATATCCTTATTTGAAGCAAGGATCTCTTTTGCCTTTTCAAGGCCAACAACCATAAAATAAGTTGCATAAGCATCTGCAGTCATAGCATCTTTTGCAATTATAGTTGTGCTGAGGAGATTCTGCTTTGCCGGAAAGCCTGTTTTGGGGTCAATGGTATGTGAATACACCTTATCTCCCTCTTTAAAGAACTTGCGGTAATTGCCGGAAGTAGCAAGACCTCTGTCGGAAAGATTGAGAATGTCCTGTATCTGTTCTCCCTGAATCATATTTCCCTCAACCGGTTTATCTATTGCCACGCTCCACTCTTTTCCCTTTGGGTTTACTCCTTTGCAGAAAATTTCACCGCCAACTTCAATCAGATAATTTTCAACTCCCCTTTTGTCAAATTCCTCAGCAATCACATCTGAGGTGTATCCCTGAGCAATTGCATTCATATTGAGAGTAACTCTCGGGTCGCTTTTCTTTACGACTCCGTTTTCAAGACTAACCTTGTCCATTCCTACAAATGCAAGAATTGAGTCGACCATTTGCTGAGTAACCTCTTTCCTCTCTTTGGCCCCGAAACCCCACACATCAAAAAGAGGAGCTGCCGAAATGTCAAAATACCCGCCGCTGATGTCATAAAACTCTTTGGAACGGTTAAAAACATTAATAAAAAGAGTGTCGGGAGTCACCTCTTCATTCCTGTTTATCTTTGAAATCAAAGATTCCTTGTTATAAACAGATAATGAATTATCTACTCTCGTAAGAAGTTCTTCCACAAGAGAGTTAAGAGTATCTCCTCCGGTATGGGAGTAGACTATATGATAAGTAGTTCCCTGTGTAAAGCCGTCTATCGTTTTGTACTCCGTTTTCCTGTCACATGATGTCAAAAAAAGAAGGGCAAAAAATGCTGCAGATAAAAAGATTTTTAAAGAATTGCTAAATTTCATGGCTAATATATAGTTTGGCACAAATTTAGAATAAAAAATATATCTTTGTGAGTTAAATGTGAATAGATAATAATAATATGCGAGAATTTTCCAGGCTCTTTTTTCCAATAGTTTTACTGACAATTGCCGTCGGTGTATCCTGCAACAAAACTGATGAAACTACCACCGGCCTGTATATGTCGGGGCCCCTTGTTTCAAATGTTCCCTCCCACCTGATTTCAGGTACTGAGTTTCAGCTCAGGGCAACAGGAATCACGCTGCCTGTAGACAGTCTCACTTATAAATGGACCACTAAAGGATTTAACGTTGACTCGCTTTTAGGGCCAACCGGAACAATAATCGTTCCCGACTCTGTTGGTCTTTATGACATCACTATCCGGGTTACACATCCGCGCTATACTGCAAGTCAGCTAAACAAAACCGTTATTGTATTCAATCCGAATTCCGAAGAGAGCTTCAGCGGCGTTGTCAAAGGCGATCAGTACATCACAGACAGCAGGGACGGACAAAAATATTATTTCAGCAGCATTGGCAGCACAGACTGGTTTAATACAAACCTCAACTGGAATGGCAAAGGAATGCCATACAATAATGTAGATGCTTTGGCAGCAATTTTTGGCAGACTTTACACCTGGACAGAGACAACCCAAAACATTTGCCCTCCGGGGTGGAGAGTTCCTTCAAATGAAGACTGGGAAGAACTTGCAAAAAATGCAAACGGAGGAGTAGCTCTTCCATTTGACAGTAACTGGCCAAAGATTGGCGAAAGGCTTTCTGTCACAGCAAAATTAAATTCAGAAAATATCTGGAAGTATAGTCCGAATAATATAAAAAGCAATCTTTTCAACTGGAATGCCCTTCCCGGAGGCAACTCTTTAAACAGCCTCAGAAATTTTATAAACATGAACCAATAC
>JAAXVX010000199.1 GCA_013335275.1 Bacteroidales bacterium | reverse complement strand
CTAGGAGCTTCAAGCGAGCCTTTTTATGTTAAAGGAAGTTCTGATATGAAACCCGGCAGCTGGGTTTTTCTTGGAGAATATAGCGGAGACAAAACAACAATTGACCTTAAGAATTTTGGGGCAAACAATATCCGTTACATTGCCATTTTTGACATGACATACAAACCAAATGACAATAGCGAAACACCTGGTGCAGATATTGATGCAGTGGTAGCGTTGAATTACAAGAAATAAGACTGAAACAATCCTGGCGGGCGGCATTGCCGCCGGACACTAAACAGCAATAGGAGCTTTTATTCCGGGATACGGATCGTATCCTTCAAGCTTAAAATCGTCGTACTTAAACCCGAATATGCTGGTCACGTTCGGGTTTATTTTCATTATTGGCAGAGGCCGCGGCTCCCTTGAAAGCTGAAGATTCACCTGCTCAAAATGGTTAATGTAAATATGCGCATCCCCAAAGGAGTGCACGAAGTCCCCCGGCCGCAGCCCGCAAACCTGCGCCACCATCATCGTAAACAGCGCATACGATGCAATATTGAACGGTACCCCAAGGAACACATCTGCGCTCCTCTGGTAAAGCTGACAACTCAGCCTTCCGTTTGCCACATAAAACTGAACCAGCGCATGACAGGGAGGAAGAGCCATTTTATCAATCTCCCCTACATTCCATGCAGAAATAATATGTCTCCGTGAATCCGGATTGTTTTTTATCCCATCTATCAGTGCCGAAAGCTGATCCACAGTTTTGCCGTCTGCCGTTTTCCACGACCTCCACTGGCTGCCGTACACCGGCCCCAGCTCTCCATTTTCATCGGCCCACTCGTCCCATATTGTGACCCCGTTATCGTTCAGATACCTGATATTGGTGTCCCCTGCTATGAACCACAACAATTCGTGAATGATTGACTTTAGATGAAGCTTCTTGGTTGTGAGCAGAGGAAATCCTTCGCTTAGGTCGAACCGCATCTGATAGCCGAACACACTTTTAGTGCCCGTACCGGTGCGGTCGCTTTTGAGAGTTCCATTGTCAAGAATATGCTGTAGAAGAGACAAGTATGTTTTCATGAAAGATTTCCTTTTTTGATACACAAATATAAGTAAAAAGGCTAAATTTGAGTTGTATTAATTTTCAAAGAGATAAGCCATGAAACGCATTTTCTTTTTATCGATTTTCTGCCTTTGTTTTACAGTATCGTATTCACAAAAGGTAGAGGTAATAATCTCCCATTATCTGTTTCCTCAGTTTACAGAGGGCACTGTTCTAATGAAAGATGGAAAAAGGAATACTATTCCTCTCAACTTTAACTCACTCACGGAAGAGATGGTTTTTAAGGGAAGTTCAAAAGTTTTGGCAATAGGCAAGGGAGAGATAGAACTTGTTGACACGGTTTACATCAAACAGAGAAAATTTGTAGTGTCCGGCGATAAATTTGTTGAACTGTTATACAAGCAGGGATGTGAGTTGTATGCAGAACACAAGTGCAGTGTAGTGGCTCCCGGCAAGCCCGGCCCATTCGGGACAACATCTCAGACCTCATCCACAACTACAATTTCCAGCCTCTATGCAGGCGGATCCGTTTATTCTCTTTCACTGCCGGAGGGATATACAACAAGGCCATACATCTACTACTGGATAAAGAAAAACGGAGAATTGAACAAGTTTGTAAATATAAGGCAATTGCAGAAGTTTTATCAGGATAAGAAGGATTTGTACAAGGCCTGGGACAAAGAGCACGAAGTAAAATTCAACGACCAGGAAAGCATTGCGAATCTGGTTAAATATCTGGAAACAAATTAAAACCCATATTATGAATTCAAGTATGAACAACTCTTTTCAAACGGAACAACAGCTTTCCGCCGAAGAAATCGTTATTATCAGAAAAGAAAAACGGATGGGATATATTTTCGCATCCCTCATTCTGATGTTTGGACTTTTGCTTAATCTCTGGATAATCTTAGATTCCGCTGTAGAGAATAAGGGTGTGCTTCTAATAATTGACCCGCTCATAGTACTCATCAGCTACTTTATATGCAGGCTGGTAAACAGCGACTTAAACAAAGACCTCAGAGCAGGAGTAAAGACGATAATTACAGAAACGGTGCAGAAAAAAGAGGCGAGATATGTTGGAGAAGCAGGGAGCGGAGTACTTTATATTCCCATACTTGGCGACCTTTTTCCAAAACTATGGGGGCTGGGAATGAGGATGACTTCAGTTTTCAAGCTGGTAATTGGTTCTGTAAGATACACTGTGGAAGAAGAGACTTATGCCAACGTTGAAGAGGGGTCGGCAGTGAAGATGCATTTTGCCCCGAACAGCAAGATTCTGCTCAAGGTTGAGAAGGTATAGATTTTCGGACTGAGTACCACCGCCACACCACCGCCCGCCCTGATATGGGCAAAAGCTGCATACGCTTCAAAAAGCCCGATCAGATTCCTTTTTCCCTGATTGCAGAGCTGGCAAAGAAGATGAGTGTTGAGGAGTTTGTGGGGGTGTATGAGGATATGAAGAAACGCTGATTTTAAAGAAAGATATGGTTTATTAGAAATTCGCAAAAGGTTGTTTGCGAATTTTTGATTTTAAGTAGGGTTGGGCAGTTATTCGTGATTATTTAGTTAATCGGTGTGGAATTTCTATAATAATTTTACTAAAAGCAGAAAAAAGGGAAGAATTCTAGAAAAGTTTTGCACAATGTGGTTATTTTCAGAGTAGTTTGATAAATATGTTTTTTAAATTTGTGAAAGAGACACTGTCTTCCATTTAAGTGGTCTTCCATAAATAATTATAATAGATGTTAAACTACTATTACCAGTCTTCAATAGAATCGTTCTTACAGAAAAGCACAGAAGAAATAATTGGTGCAATAACAATTGCAAATCAATTTGATTCGACAGTGTTACAAAACAGGTCTTGGGAACAACAAGTTCCAATTCTAAAAAATGCACTTGAAGGTCATTCGGGCTCAATAATCTTTGAATTTTCAATCCCTAGAATGGGCAAAAGAGTTGATACAATTGCTATTATTGACGATGTGGTTTTTGTTATAGAATTTAAAGTTGGCGAAACAACATATACATCTACAAATATTGAACAGGTATGGGACTATGCTCTTGATTTAAAGAATTTTCATAAACCAAGTCATTCTGCGTTGATAGTCCCGGTCTTAGTCGCTACTGAAGCAAGGAATTCATATGAAACAATTTCTACGACTACACATAACGACAACTTGTTATTACCAATAAAGACTAACAAACTTGGTTTGAGGGTCGTAATAAATAAAACACTAGATTTTTACGGCTCTTCAAATAAACGAGTTCTTGGAGAAGTATATACAAGTGGAAGTTACTCTCCAACACCAACCATCATAGAAGCTGCAATCTCTTTATACAATAACCATAGTGTAGAAGAAATCACAAGAAGCGATGCTGGTGCAGTCAACTTAACCAAAACGACATCTGCAATTTCTGATATTATTGAATACGCAAAATCAGAAAATCAGAAAGTAATTTGTTTTGTGACCGGAGTGCCCGGTGCTGGTAAAACGCTTGTAGGACTAAAAGTTGCAACTTCCCATCTCGACAAAGAGAAAGGTCTTGCTAGTGTGTATCTTTCGGGCAATGCTCCTTTGGTT
>JAAXVX010000198.1 GCA_013335275.1 Bacteroidales bacterium | reverse complement strand
CGAAGATGTAGTTATAACTATTTCACACCTGGGATACATTAAAAGAACCCCTCTTGCAGAGTACAGGATCCAGAACAGGGGAGGAGTGGGTGCCAAGGGAAGTACTACCAGGGACGAAGACTTCATACAGCATATATATGTTGCCAACATGCACAGTACAATGCTATTCTTTACTCTTAAAGGCAGATGTTTCTGGCTCAAGGTATATGAAATACCGGAAGGTTCAAAAGCTTCGAAGGGAAGAGCTATTCAGAATGTTCTGAATATCGGACCGGACGATAAAGTATGCGCATACATTAATGTTAAGAATCTTAATGACGAGGATTATATAAATAACAATTTTATTGTTCTTGCAACGAAGAAGGGAACTGTAAAGAAAACTTCTCTTGAAGCTTATTCACGTCCAAGAGTAAACGGCGTTAATGCAATTACAATCCGCGAAAACGATGAGCTTTTGGAAGCTGTTCTCACAAACGGAAACAGCGAAATACTTCTTGCTGCAAGAAACGGCAAGTGTGTGCGATTTAATGAAAAAGACGTAAGAGCCATTGGCAGAACTGCTTCAGGTGTTCGTGGAATTAACATTGGAGACGATGACGAAGTAATTGGTATGATTTGTGTAGACGAACAGACTGAGGATATGGAAAGCAAACACATTCTTGTTGTAAGCGAGAATGGATATGGTAAGAGATCCAACCTTGACGATTACAGAGTTACAAACAGAGGAGCCAAAGGTGTAAAAACAATAAATATCACCGAAAAAACGGGTTCTCTTATAGCAATTAAAGATGTTACAAACGAAAATGACCTGATGATTATTAATAAATCGGGTATTACGATAAGGGTTGCAGCGTCCGATATAAGAGTTGTAGGAAGGGCCACTCAGGGAGTAAGACTTATTAACATCAGAGAAGGAGATATGATAGCCGCTGTTTGCAGGGTTAATAAAAGCGAAGAAAAACCTGTTGAAGGCGAAGAATTATAATTCACAAACCAATAAATAAAAGGATAATCTAAAATTTTGAAAATTCAATGAAAAAATTATTATTTGCCCTATCACTTATTTTAACAATTCAACTAGGCGCCCAAACAAAAGAGGCTGCTGATGCACTTAAGGAGATTGCTAAAGCACAAAGCGATACACAAAATCCTAAAAAGGCAGAGAGTCCTGCTACATGGATAAGGATGTCTGATGCCTATGTTGGCGTATTTGATGCCCCTATTAAATCTGTTTGGGCCGGAGCTTCACAGACTGAGCTCAAAGTTGTTTTAAAGGATCAGCGAATCATAAGTTCTGAGTCTAGAACGCTTAACGGAGAAACCTTTACTGTAGATACATACTACGATAAAGATCTTTATTACTATCCGGATGGTAAACTGGCTGCATGGGTTGTTACTAAACCTTACTTAAAAGGCGATCTTTTGAAGGAAGGTACTGATGCTCTTGTAAAAGCAGAAGGATTTGCAAAAGGTTCAAAAGACAAAGATTTGCTTGAAAGATTTCTTGCTCTGAAGACCCGTTATGTAAACGAAGCCGTAAACTTTTATACTCTGGGCGACTTTAAGAAAGCATCTGAAAATTTTGAAGCTGCTGTTAATATCAGCCAGAACAAAATTGTGAACGCTCCTGATACTATAATGATTTACAATGTTGGTTTTACTGCAAATCTTGTTGGAGAAACCGATAAAGCGATTACTTATTTCAAAATGGCACTAGCCCGCAATTATGATGCTAAAGGCGAGCTTTATTCAAGACTGGCCGAAGCATATAAAGCAAATAAGGAAATTGACAAAGCAAAGGAAACTCTGGGTACAGGTTTTCAGAAATACCCTACCAACCAAAGTATTCTTGTCTCTTTGATTAACCTTTACCTTGAAACCAACGACGACACTAATAAGGTTTTGGAACTCATTAAACAAGCTCAGGCAAACGAACCTCAGAATGCTTCACTGTATTATGCCGAAGGTAATGTATGGAAGAAACTTAACAATATGGAAAAAGCCATTGAGTGTTACAAAAAGTCAGTTGAAACTGATCCTAATTATGTGTTTGGATCATTTGCAATAGGATCTACATATTATGACAAAGCTGTTGAAATTCAATCAAAAGCGTCAGAAGAAGTGGATGACAAAAAGTATGAGGCAATGGTTAAACAACTTGAAATTTACCTTGAGACAGCAATCGCTCCTTTTGAAAAATGTTATGAAGTATCAACAGACAAAGAAATTAAGGCTGTTGTTGCGGAATATCTTAAAAACATCTATTTCCGTTTCCGCGAAAAAGGAGATACATTCAAAGCAGGTTTTGAAAAGTTCAATGCAATATACGAGTCGTCAAAACAACAGTAATTTGTCAGTCTTAACGATTTAAATAAAGAGAGAGCCACAGAAATGCGGCTCTTTTTTTTAGTCAATTTTGTCTGTAAGCTTTTGAACCAGCTTGAAGTGTGAAAAGAATTCCCTGGCAAAAACCCGAATAACGGTATAAGCAGGAATAGCAACAAGCATTCCGATAACTCCCCCAATACTGCCTGCCATGAGAATGACAATGAATATTTCCAGAGGATGGGCCTGTACACTGTTTGAATATATATATGGCTGAAACAGAAATATGTCAATCATGTGGGTGATAAAGAATATTAACCCCAGTGTTAAAATGAGCATCCCTAAATTTGGATCATGAAGGCCAAGCTGTGCGAGCGACATAATCACTCCAAAAATGCCTCCAATCCATGGTCCGATGTATGGAATCACATTAAGAATACCTGTGACCA
Organism: Bacteroidales bacterium; assembly: GCA_013335275.1. Taxonomy (GTDB): domain Bacteria; phylum Bacteroidota; class Bacteroidia; order Bacteroidales; family UBA932; genus Bact-08. The sequence goes on along the minus strand of JAAXVX010000198.1, from coordinate 870 downwards.
GGCCAAGAACTATTGCAAGCGAAAAATCCACACCGCAAATAAAATGCAGCCCAAGTCCGTTTAGAATCGTAATAAGTACTGTTTCAATTGAAATCCCTATAAAATATCTTGCAAGGAGGTTATAGATTGAATCAAGGGCTCTCTTTACATTGCCCTCGAACTTATCCGGGAAAAGGGCCAGAACCATGTTGGAAAACATGTCCTGCTCTTTTATGAAAAAGAATGTGATAAATGAAACTACAAATATTCCTATCGCAAAATCAAATATAAACGATGTAATGGATGTCAGGAAATTGGAAATTGTGGATGCATTTACAAGCTTTTGAACCTCGCCGACAACTATATTTTCAATTTTAAAACCCGGATCCATGCTTGGAAACGTTTTCAGGATAAAGTTGTTAAGATTTGCAAGTGGCACGGATATCTTTTCATTGATATTTCCAAGATCCAAAGTGTCTATTGTAGATATAAGCTGTCCGGCCAATGGGGTTATAAACATGAAAAACCCGATAAAAATAGCAAGAATCGAAGCTAATGTAATAGTTGCTGCAATGTTTTTGGGAATTTTGATTCCTTTTATCCTGATACGGGTGAGGTAGTTCATAAAAGGCTTGCCAATAAGAGATAAAACTGCAGAGATGAGAATGTAGATAACCAAATCGCTGAAGAACCATGCAAGAAAGATTACTATTATTGCTATTACAGCTCCTATAATATATTTGGCAAGTTGATTCATTACACAGTTCTTTGAAACTCAAAAGTAATAATTTTTTGTAAGTTTGTGCCAATATATAACTATTTATAATGAAAAGGCTTTATTCTTTATTCCTTCTTTTTACTCTTATTTCAACATCTTTAATTGCCGATGAA
>JAAXVX010000197.1 GCA_013335275.1 Bacteroidales bacterium | reverse complement strand
ATCATAAAGTACGGAGGTAAGTTTTTACTGGAAGTAGCCGGTAAAAGAAACTTAAAGACCGAAGATATTGACTGGTTCCTTCCACACCTTTCTTCTATGTATTTCCGGTCAAAAATTTTCCAGGAACTGGAAAGTATTGGGTTTCTCATTCCTGAGGAAAAATGGTTTTTAAACCTGCCGCATGTTGGTAATGTTGCAGCTGCATCTGCTTTTCTCATGTTAGACGAATTGTTCCTGTCCGGAAAACTCAAAAAAGGTGAAAGAATCCTAATCATGGTTCCGGAAAGCGCAAGATTTTCATATGCATTCGTCTATTTAACAGTTTGTTAATCATGAAAACAAATGAAGTTCCCCAGGATGGTTCAATACTCGAAAAGTCGGGAGTGAGAGATGTGTGCTATGCCGTTGATGAGAATGGCGAGTATAAACAGGTTATCAGCGTTGGCTGGGATCCGAAAAACGATGCGATTAACTATGCCTGGCAAACAATAAATGAAGAGTGCGAAGAGATTAAAAAGGAGATCATTGCCGGTAAAAAGAGCCCATTGGCCTTACATATACACAGGCTGGTAATGACACCTGAGATATTGGCAGGATATTCAGGCTTTACAAAACATCAGATAAAGAAATGGTGCAAGGCAAAGCACTTTAACAAATTGTCGGAGAGTGAGCTCGAAATTCTTGCCCGGGCATTAAATATTGAAGTTAAACAACTTGTGTCAACAGACTGAATATGCAGTTAAATTTTATACATAAGCCATCCGGGCACTGTGAAAATGGTGTAGTAAGCAATCTTTTGAGGTTTTATGGCATAGAACTGAGCGAGGCCATGGTTTTTGGTCTCGGTTCCGGACTCTTTTTTGCCCATATGCCATTCATACGTTTGCATGGCATGGCCGTTACATCTTTCCGGCCTCTTCCGGGTGAGATATTTTCCAGAGTCGTTATGCTTCTGAATATAAAAATGAAGAAGTTTAAGTTTCGCGACAAGGAGCTGGCAATGAAGGCTCTCGACGATGTCCTGCTTAAAGGAACTCCGGTGGGAATGCTTGTTGGGGTTTACCACCTGCCGTATTTCCCGAAAGAATACAGATTCCACTTTAACGCCCATAATATCTGTGTTATAGGGAAAGAGGACAATGTATATACAGTATCCGACCCTGTTGTTGTAGAAAAATGCACTCTCACCTATGATGAGCTTAAACTTGTCCGTTTTGCAAATGGGACGTACCCTCCAAAAGGAAGAATGTACTACATTACGGATATAAGTTCGAAAAAAACACTTGACAGAGAAGCAATCCGGCGCTCAATCCTCAGAAATTGCAGCAGAATGCTCAGAATACCTATTCCAATGTTTGGCGTAAAAGGCATCAGGTACCTTGCCGGAAGGATGAGGAAGTGGGAGAAGAGGCTCGGGTCAAAAAAAGCAGCTTTAAACCTTGCTCAGGTAATACGGATGAACGAAGAGATAGGTACCGGCGGAGCCGGGTTCCGGTTCATATATGCGGCATTCCTCCAGGAAGCTTCCGATTTGATGAATGAACCAGTGCTCAGGGAATTCTCGAAGGAGATGACTTCTATTGGCGATATGTGGCGGGATTTCTCCTACAACGCTGCAAGACTGTTCAAAAAAAGAGATCCCGAATCTATTACTTACGATGAGCTTGCAGATAAGCTAATACTAATTGCAGACAGAGAAGAACAATTGTTTACCGGTCTGGAAAAGCTTATGAAAGATGCAAAGTAGCGCCGCAATTGAGATTGTAAATCTTACAAAGAGATACAAAAAAAGGATAAACCCCACACTCAACGGGCTTAATCTCTCTATTCCGCAGGGCTCTCTGTTTGGTATCCTGGCGCCCAACGGAGCAGGCAAAACCACAACCATTGAAATAATTTGCGGATTAAAGAAGTTTGACGGAGGGGATGTTTTTGTTGGAGGTTACTCAGTAAAGACAGACATTAGGAAAATAAAAAGGCTCATTGGCCTTGTTCCTCAGGATATAGCTCTTTTCACATCACTCACAGGAAGAGAAAACCTGACAGTAATAGGCGGTATTTACGGGATTCATAAAGATGAACTTAAATCCAGGATTGATACTCTTCTAAATCAATTTGGCCTTGCAAACAGTGCAGACAAGCTCATTACCGAATACTCCGGCGGAATGAAACGGCGGATCAATCTTATTGCCGGTTTACTTCACGCTCCGGAAATTTTAATTCTGGATGAGCCCACAGTTGGAGTAGATGCGCAATCCCGAAACCTTATCCTTGAGGAGCTTATTAAAATAAATAAAACCGGGACCACAATACTTTTCATATCACATTATCTCGAAGAGGCGGAGTGTATATGCGATACTGTTGCTATGATGGATGGCGGGAAGATTGTTTTGCAGGGGAATCCGCGTACTTTGACCGATTCGGAGCCCGGATGCAGGAACCTTGAGGCGCTTTACTTTAAATTAACAGGTAAACAGATGAGAGACAGCTATGAGTAGATTAAAGTATCTCCTGTACAAAGACTTCATTATGCTCTTCCGGGATATCGGAGGCATAATTCTTATGTTTATAATGCCTGCCATACTGGTAGTACTCATGGCAACCCTTCAGGATACCACTTTGAACGTTGTTAAGGGAGTTGATATACCTTTGCTTTTTGTAAATAACGACAACGGAGCGCTTGGCAATGCCGTATTTAAGGAGGTAGAAAATTCCGGTCTCTTTAAAATTTCGACAGAGGTAGAAGGAAAGGTGCCCACAAGGGATGAGATGGAGAACCTGATATCCTCCAGCAAATATCTTTTGGGGATTTATATACCGGAAGGCTCTACCGATAAGATAAAAGGAAATGTACAAAGGTATGTCGTGAGTGCATTCAACGGTATAGACAAACCTCCTTTTAAAGAAGACGTAACTCTTTCCATCCTTGTTGACCCCACGGCAAAAGGATATTTCTTTACTGTCTTAATGGGTACCCTTCGCGAGAAGGCTCAAAAAGTTCAGTTTGAGTTTATCATGAAGGAGATAACGAAACAGGTAAACGAAATATCTCCGGTTGTTGTTTCTCCTACAAATTTTTCCGGAGAACAGTTTATTATAGACGCAAAATTTGCAAGAAAAGGGGAAAGCGAAATAGCCCCCAATTCCGTTCAGCATAATGTGCCTGCATGGAGCCTCTTCGCCATATTTTTTATAGTAATTTCGCTTTCCGGCAGCATTATTAAGGAGAGAGAGGCAGGAAGCTTTACAAGGCTCCTGACGATGCCATGCAGCTATGCAGAGTATTTGCTTAGCAAGTCAATTACATATCTTATGGTTGCACTTCTGCAGTTTGCCCTGATGCTGATTATTGGTGTTTATCTATTGCCATTGTTCGGTCTTCCCTCGCTGGAACTCGGACACTCATATTTTGCCCTCTTCTTCATGGGATTTTCGGCAGCAGTTTCTGCAATAGGATACGGAGTTGCAATAGGCAATATTGCCAGAACCCATCAACAGGCATCGGTATTTGGGGCAGTATCTGTCGTTTTACTTGCTGCAATTGGCGGTGTGTGGATTCCTGTATTCCTCATGTCGCCCGAGATGCAAATCATAAGCAGGTTGTCCCCTCTGAACTGGGGGATGTCCGGTTTTTACAGCCTGTTTC
>JAAXVX010000196.1 GCA_013335275.1 Bacteroidales bacterium | reverse complement strand
TTGCAATAGTTAAAGCCAGCATTGCAAGAACGGTAACCTGGCCGGTAAATGCCTTTGTGGATGCAACTCCAATTTCCGGTCCCACGTGTATGTATGAACCGGAATTTGTGTTCCTTGGAATAGAGGAGCCAACGGCATTGCATATTCCGTATATGAAGGCCCCTTTCGATCGCGAGAGTTCAACTGCAGCAAGAGTATCTGCTGTTTCGCCTGATTGTGAAATAGCAATCACAATATCATCTTCGTAAATAACCGGATTCCGGTACCGGAATTCTGATGCATATTCAACCTCAACGGGAATACGGCAGAGGCTTTCGATCAGGTGCTCTCCTATGAGTGCGGCATGCCAGGAAGTACCGCAAGCCACAATAATTATCCTTCTGGCATTTTTGAATTTTTCGGTGTTGTCAAGAACTCCGGACAGAACTACATTATTACCTTCAATATTAATCCTGCCCCTCATACAATCTCGTATAGTGCGGGGCTGTTCAAAAATTTCCTTCAGCATAAAATGCTCATACTCCCCTCTCTCCAGCTGGCTTATGGTAAGTTCGAGGTGTTGTATTTTATGGCTTTTTTCGCTGTTCATAAAATCGACAACCCTGAGCTCTTTGCCCCTCTCAATTATTGCCACCTCGTTATCGTTAAGATAAACAACTTCTTTTGTGTACTCAACAATTGGAGTTGCATCAGAAGCAAGGAAAAATTCTCCCTCCCCAATGCCAATTACAAGTGGGCTGCTCTTTCTGGCAGCAATCATAATGTTCGGGTTCTCCTTCTCAATTACGGCAATGGCAAAGGCTCCTATTACCTGCTGAAGAGCAAGCTGAATTGCCCTGCAGAGGTCTGTGTTTTCCTCTCTCTTTATAAAATCTATGAGGTGAACCAGAACTTCTGTATCGGTATTGCTTCGAAACTCAAATCCCTTTTTAATCAGAGCCTCCTTCAGTACTGCGTAATTTTCGATAATGCCGTTGTGAATGAGAGCAATACTCTCCGACATCGAGAAATGCGGGTGGGCGTTCTGATAGTTTGGCTCTCCATGCGTGGCCCATCGTGTGTGTGCTATGCCAATCGTACCGGAAATATCCTTTTGCTGAGAAAATTCCTCAAGTTGCTGAACTTTCCCTTTTGCCTTATAAATGCTTAGAGTCCCGGAATTATTTATGAGTGCAACCCCGGCACTGTCGTAACCTCTGTACTCAAGCCTGTGGAGCCCTTTAATCAGAATCGGATACGCCTCGCGCGGTCCGATATAACCCACTATACCACACATATAACTTATTAATTAGATTTTCAAGCCTTTGCTTTGGGGCGAATTACTTTGCCGGTTCAAGCTCAACCGTAAAGTGCCTCATGATAGGCAGCTCCTTTTTGATAATGTATCCTCTGGTTATTGAATCACGGCGGTCATAAACATTCTTAACGGCTGCTGCAATAAAATCCATATGGTTGTTTGTATATACTCTTCTTGGTATTGCAAGGCGAAGGAGTTCCAGTGCCGGATAGCGGTTTTCGCGGGTTTCCGGATCGCGGTCGGCAAGCAGCGTGCCTATTTCAACGCCCCTTATTCCTCCCTCAAGATAGAGTTCAATTCCAAGTGTCTGAGCAATGAGTTCTTCCTTAGGCACGTTTACAAGAATTTTCTTTGCATCTAAAAAGATTGCATGACCGCCCGCAGGGCGTTGGTAAGGGATTCCATATTCATCCAGCTTTTTGCCAAGGTATGCAATCTGGCCTATTCTGGTTTCAAGATACTCAAAATCTGTTCCCTCGCGAAGACCTTGCGCAAGAGCGTTCATGTCGCGGCCGGACATCCCGCCGTATGTAATGAACCCCTCGTACATAATAGTGTACATCTGGCAGTTGCGCCAGTCTTCCTCGTGACGGAAAGCTATGAACCCGCCCATATTAACAATCGCATCCTTTTTGGCAGACATTGTCATAAAATCGGCATAACCGAACATCTCAAGACATATTTCGCGAATGGATTTCCTGTCGTATCCCTTCTCGCGTGTTTTTATAAAGTATGCATTTTCGGCAAACCTCGCAGAGTCTACAAGAAGCTTAATTCCGTATTTCTTTGCAAGAAGAGATACGCCTTTAATGTTTTCCATTGAAACAGGCTGCCCTCCGGCTGTATTATTCGTAATAGTAAGAACTATGCAGGGGATTTTTTCCTTAGGATATTTTTTAAGGACATCCTCCAGTTTACCAAGGTCCATATTGCCTTTAAACGGAAGCTCTATTGTTGTATCCTTAGCCTCGTCAATTGTGCAGTCAATTGCATGGGCTTTGCGGAATTCAATGTGTCCTTTTGTTGTATCAAAATGGGAGTTTCCGGGAAGAATGTCGTCGGCCTTGATTAAGGCAGAAAACAGGACGTTCTCGGCAGCTCTTCCCTGATGGGTGGGCAGGAAGTAGGGAAAGCCGGTAATATTGCTTATACTCTCCTTTAAATTGAAAAAAGAGCGTGCTCCGGCATAACTCTCGTCGCCTTCCATCATTGCAGCCCATTGTTTGTCGCTCATTGCTCCGGTTCCGGAGTCTGTCAGAAGGTCAATAAAGACATAGTCGCTCTTTAAATTAAAAAGGTTGTAGTTCGCATCTTTCATCCACTGCTCTCTCTCCGCTCTTGAGCTTTTTCTTATGGTCTCAACCATTTTAATTTTGTAGGATTCTGCAAAAGGAAGTTCCATTTTGTTATGATTTTTAATTATTTCCTACAAAGTTTACAATAAAACGCTGCAAAAACAAATAAATCTCAAATAAAATCTTATAAAAAAAGAGGATGCCAACGACACCCTCTTTTCATATTAAATAATCTTCAATACTTATTTTGCAAGAGCTTTTCTCTTCTCTCTTTTTTCCTGAAGTTTTGACATATCATAAACAATAGGAGTACCTACAAATATTGATGAGTAAGTACCTATCAGGATACCAATGATAAGGGCAACAGAGAAACCTCTGATTACCTCGCCTCCGAAGATTGCGATTGCTATCATTGTTACCAGTGTTGTACCTCCGGTATTCACTGTTCTTGACAATGTACTGTTAAGGGCCTCATTAATGTTTATGCTAAGCTCGCGTTTAGGGTACAGTGTCTTGTATTCGCGAATCCTGTCGAAGATAACCACCGAGTCATTGATAGAATAACCGATGATTGTAAGAATCGCGGCAATGAATGTCGAGTCAACATCCAGGCTGAATGGAAGTATGCCTGAGAATATCGAGAAGAAACTCATTGTGAAAATAGCATCGTGTATGAGCGACACAACACCACCGGTACCCCAGCTCCAGTTACGGAATCGGGCAGCAATGTAAAGGAAGATTGCCAACAGTGCAAGAACGATTGCTAAAACGGCATCACGTTTAATGTCATCCGCAATGGTCGGCCCTACTTTTTCCGATTGAATTATACCATTAGGGTTATCGGTTGTTGAAACAAATTCTTCATAACTGATAGGAGCTGCATAAAGTCCTTTTACTGCATTGTATACTTTTGTGTCAACAATCTGGTCTGTTTCAGGAGAGTTGTCTTCAATCATGAATTTAGTAGTAACCTTCATCTGGTTTGCACTACCAAACTGTTTAACCTCTATACCCTCTTTGAATTCATTCAGAATTGCAGTTCTTACATTTTCGGTTGTTACATCCTT
>JAAXVX010000195.1 GCA_013335275.1 Bacteroidales bacterium | reverse complement strand
CCGTTCTCTTTAAGTTTAAAATATGTGTTGCCGATGTTGTATAAAAGAGCTTCCGAAGTGTAGCCGGCCTCTTCTATTTTAGTATAGTTGCCAAGAGCTTCGGCAAATTGCCCCTGCGTGTATTTTTCATTGCCGTCTTTCCAAAGTTCTCTCACATCCTGAGCAAAAAGAGACTGCGAGAATCCGGTTAGCAGGAAAGCAACCAGGAAAAACATCGATTTTATTTTAATTATTCTTTCCATGTTTCTAAAGTTTAAGCCTCAAGTGCAGATATCAGTTTTATTGCCCTTTCGTAATTGCTGTGCATCTCCACCCCACCGCCGTCCGGTGCATACCTTGCATATTCGCAGGCATCAATGAGGGATATGAATTCGTTTGTGAGCTCTTCATTTACCTTTTTGACAGAAAGACTTTCGCGTATTTTTTCCCTCGAAAGGTCGGAGAGTGCCAGAGTGAGTTTATCTGATGCATATCCGAGCAGTGCCCTATGCAACTCCTCGTAAAATGCAGTGTTGAGACTTTGTTTCATAAGGCCTTCTGCCGCCTTAAGTCTTGCCTTTGCAACTTTGTTTGCCTTTCTGTTCTTCACTCCCGCCACATCCCTGTTCATTTCAATCCTTTTCGAAAGTATCCGCAAGGCCACAAAATAGAAAGCGATTATGAGAGCAAGTGCAATAATGTACACCAAAGAACCAAACATCATTGAGTTCCCTTTCCTCAGACCCGAAGCACCAATTTTAATATATCTCACATCGTCGCTCAGGCTTCTCACAGCCTGCTTGTTCACGCCTGCCGGAAGTGACGACCCGTATACTGCTCCTCCGCCACCTGCGTCTCTGCCAACTTTGAGTTTAAGCTCTCCGGAAGAGAGTGTTATATATTTTTTCTTTTGAATATCGTAATAACTGAAATCTACGCTTGGAATTGAGAACACACCGGCACCTCTTGGAATGAGAGGATATTCAAACACTTTGCTTCCCGATGCTCCGCTACCGGATTTATTGCTCTTGTCCGAAATTTTTACGTCGTACTTTTCAAAATCGACAGGGAAATCTACTTTTGGCGATTCGATAAGGTTTATATTACCAGAGCCGGTTATTGTTATAATTAGGGAAACCGCCTCATTTGCATTAACGCTGTCCCGGCTGAATTTGGCTTCCATCCGAAACTCTCCCACTCCTCCCGCAAAAGATGCAGGAGCACCTGCAGGAAGCGGGTCAACAACTACCCGTATGCCTGGTGCAGAAATCCTTTTCTTTACTGTCTGATAGTCCGAGAAGAAATCGTCGAATACCGAGCGTCCGGAACTGCTTTGTGCAGCCTTCACCTGAACCTGACAAATCATTTCGGACGGATCAATACTTATTGTTCCGGTTTGCTGAGGCATGAGCATATACCGGCGCAAAAGTGCAGCGTTGTATATTACACCGCCTACGTTCTCCCTCACAAATTCAATATTTTGAGGAGTTTCTATCTCCTGGCTCCAAAAGCCGTTGAAAGACGGAAATTTGACTCCTTCGAACCCGGCTATGGGCATTTTTGTATAAAGCTTTAAAGTAGCAACAAGTGGTTCTCCCTTTACAACATGACCTTTGCTCACACTCATCCTCATAAATATATCGCCTGAAGATACATTTGCTGCCGCAGGTTGAGATGCCGATGACTTGCCGCCACTGCTGCCCTCTCCCTTAACCACCTCAATAGTAACCGGCTGCGTAGAATATCTCTTTCCGTTAATTACTGCAGTAGCAGAAGAAACAGAAAATTTCCCAAGAGATTTGGGCTGAACTATATATGTGTAGCTTACCTCAAACGACTCGCTTTTTTTGCCGTTAATAATTTGAGTGCTGCTCATTCTCGAAGAAGTAGGGCCGGCAAGGATGTCAAACCCCTGCATTGTAGGCGGGTCAAAAGAAGAGGGTTCGGCATTAGCGATGAAAACAATGCGGAAGCTCTCGTCCAGACCGACAACCCTTGGGGCGTCTACCGAGAATGAGACCTGTGCCGCAGCAGCAAAGCCCGTAAAAAGCAGGGCTGTTGCAACTATCAATTTTTTAAAAATCGTTACTCTTTTCATATTTCAAATTACCAGTTCTTTTCATTCTTTCGGCTCTCAAGCAATTTTGCTTTCTCCTTTTTCACCTTGTCCTGAGTTTCGTTCTCTTTATTCTGAATGGCCTGAAGCATCTGCTGTGCGGCCTGAGGTGTTATTTTAGGAGGCGGGGCCTGTTGATTTTGTGGTTTTTCGGGTTCCTTGTTCTGATCTTTATTAGGATCCTGCTTGTCTTTATCCGGGTCTTTTTTGTCTTTATTCTTATCCTTGTTTTGATCTTTGTTCTGGTCTTTATTCTGATCCTGATTTTGCTTGTTTTGCTTATCCTGCTGGTCCTTTAGCATCTTTTGTGCGTATGCGAGATTGGCCTTAGTTTCCATATCCTTCGGGTTAAGCCGGAGGGAATTTTTATAAGCCTCAACTGCCTCGCTGTACTTCTTTTGATTGAGTGTAAAGTTACCCAAATTATGGAAAGTTTTTGCCATGTTTTCCGGACTCACAGATACAGGGGCAGATGTCTCCTGAGTTGCCGTGCTGTCCTTATCGGAAGTTTTTGCCCCGGCACTTTTCAACAGACCGGCTGCCATCTGTTCGGCACCCTGCACATTCTTTTGCCTGTACATTGTGTTTGCAAGATTATATTTTGCGGTAACAGATGTAGAATCTTTTTCAAGCGCTCTTCTGTAGTCCAGTTCTGCCTTCTGGTACTTTGCATTTTCGTATGCCCTGTTGCCGGCACGAACCTGCCATCTCTCCTTTTGAGCAAACAAAGGCGAGATGCTAAATAGAACAATTATTAATATTAGTAACCTTTTCATACAAACTCCTACTTAAAGAAATTTTTACCCTTTCTCTCACCTATCATCAGTTCCAGCAGCAGGAACACAAGGGCTATCCCAAAGAAATACATATACTGCTCGTCAAAATCCTCAAATACTACCGATTTGTAGCTCTGTTTGTCCATGTTGTGGATTTTGTCCACAATTGCTTCAAGGCCAAAATCGCTGTTACCTGCCCTCAGGTAGGTTCCTCCGCCTGCAGCGGCAACCTCCGAAAGAGTTTTTTCGTCCAGTTTGGAAACTACGATTTTGCCGTCCTTATCCTTCAGCAGTTCCCCGTTTCCCAGAGGAATAGGTTTGCCTGCATCTGTTCCAATCCCTATTGTGAAAACCGGAATCCCAAGTTCCAGTGCCGATTTTGCAGCAGCAACAGGATCGTCTTCGTGATTCTCGCCATCGGTAATCAAAACAATGGCACGGCTGTTTTTGCTTTCAAGACTGAAACTCTTTATGGCAGTATTTATAGCATCGCCCATAGCCGTTCCCTGAACGGGCACCGACGATGTTGAAATCGAATTCAAAAATATTTTGGCAGATATGTAGTCGGCAGTTATGGGCAGCTGTACAAATGCATTGCCTGCAAAAACTATCAGCCCTATCCTGTCCTCTTTAAGTTTGTCCACAAGTCTCGAAATTGCAAGCTTTGCCCTTTCAAGCCTGTTTGGCGAGTAATCCTCGGCAAGCATGGAATTGGACACGTCCAGTGCAAGAATAATCTCCACTCCCCTTGTATCAACCTCCTTTAGCTTCGCGCCCAACTGCGGTCGGG
>JAAXVX010000194.1 GCA_013335275.1 Bacteroidales bacterium | reverse complement strand
TCACATTTTCAATAGACTCATCCGGCTCAATTATATTATAACTTCCCCAGAAATTTTCATCGGTGAAATCCTTCACTTTATTCGAAATAATATCTTTTGGCCGGATTCTGTTTTCTGCTTCAATTTTTCTTTCTGTATTTGAAATATCTGTAACTGCAAGTTCGGAAGTTATTGTATAGTTGTTTTTAAACCATTTCTTTGCCCACTTGGCAATAAATTTAACCTCGGTTCTTGAATAATCAAAATACCATTTCCCCTGAATCTCTTTGTAATTTACCAGATATGAAGCAGAAATGACATCCATTTTCAAATTTGATGGTTTCCTTTTAACGAAATATGAATTTGCATTTTCCCTATCCTCCACATTCATAGAAAATTCTACTCTGGCAATCGCCATGGATTCCGATTCAATATATACCTTACCTCTGAAATATATCTCCTCCTGTTTTTCTTTTTCATCAAATTCTATAACATAAAAGAACCTATTATCAATTGTTACAGGGGTACCAAAACGAAATTCATAGATGGTCTCTAAAATTGATGGATCAACTCCCAGAAAAGGATCCTTCACTACGTCAATTTCCAATGCGGAATTGGGGCCACCCTGAAATTTAACAAGCAGAGTATCAACACGGTTTGCATCGTAGTTTCCCCTGGCTTTATATACTCCAAGCAGGTCTGCTCTATAGCCATAATAAGGAGCTTTATTCACATCCAGAACAGCCTCATTTATTGAAACATACGAATTGCCTTTTTTAATCATCTCCCTATAAAAAGCAGTCATCTGCTGAGGTTGCAGGGAATAATTTTTGATAACTCTGTTCAGAGAAAGTTTCATTAATAATAGAGCGTCCTGTGGCCTGATAGTAATTGGGTTAAGGTTAATTTCAGAAGGATTTAGACGAATTATTAACCCCGGATTTTCAAACGACTTAAGTGGAATTTTTTGGGATTTGTATCCCAGGTATGAGACAAATACAGTATCCGCCTTTGAGTGATTTGGTATTTTGAGCACAAAAATACCCTCCGAATTGGACACATTGCTGATATTTGTAGTCAGTAGCTGAATTGAGGCGAAACTAAGGTTTTTCTTAGTTGCTGCATCCTGAACTCTTCCGGTGACAGAGAAAAATTCCTGAGCTCCAAGTGTACTGCTTAAAAGAAGCATTGACACAAAAAGAAGTCTGACAATTGTTTTCATAACCCTAAAGTGTTATAAATAATTAAGGAAATTATATCTGTGCGAATTTAATAAAAATCACGGACAGAATAATGTAATAGGCAGAAAAAAGCTAATTTCGCAGCACAATAATAAATGTGATGAGAAGAAAAGAGCGAGAAGTTTTAGAAAATGTTAAAATTGAGGCAATTGCCGCAGAAGGCAAAGCTATTGCGCATATAAACGGAAAGGTTCTTTTCGTCCCTTTCGCAATACCGGGAGATATTGTAAATGTTCTTGTAACAAGAAAAAAAAGCGGGTATATGGAGGGCAATGTTCTTAGTATAACAACCCCCTCTCCCGACAGAAAAACACCTTTTTGCAGCCATTACGGCACTTGCGGCGGGTGTAAATGGCAGCCCCTTCCCTACCCTTTGCAGCTAAAATTTAAGGAGCAACAAGTTGTAGATCAGCTAACAAGAATCGGAAAGCTTGAACTGCCAGCAATAAGCCCAATCCTCGGTTCGGAAAAAACTGAGTTTTATCGTAATAAACTGGAGTATACCTTTTCAAAAAAAAGATGGATAGAATCTAAGGATGAGATGGTTAATCTTTCAGATAAGGATGTTTTGGGTCTTGGATTCCATATTTCCGGTTATTTTGATAAGGTTCTCGATATTGAAAAATGCTATCTGCAGGAAGAGCCATCAAACAGCATACGCCTGTTTATTAAGGATTATGCAGTTAAGCATGACTACCCTTTCTTTGACTTGCGGGAACAGACCGGATTCCTTAGGACCATTGTAATCCGGACTTCTTCTACATCGGAAGTGATGCTGATTGTTGTTTTTGCATACGAAGACAAAGAATTGAGAGTAAGACTGCTTGATGAAATTATTAAGAATTTTCCGCAGATTACCTCTCTTAATTATGTAATAAACAGCAAGAAGAACGATACTATCTCGGATCTCCCTGTTTATTTATACTCAGGAAATGATTCCATATACGAGAAGATGGAAAACCTGCGATTTAAAATCGGCCCTAAATCTTTTTACCAGACCAATTCCGAACAGGCATATCGCCTCTATTCCGTTGTAAGAGAATTTGCAGCCCTTTCCGGCAATGAGATTCTTTATGACCTGTATACAGGAACCGGCACTATTGCTCTCTTTCTCTCTTCTCTTGCCAAAAAAGTCATAGGAGTAGAGTATGTTCCTGAAGCAATTGAAGATGCCTTTATAAATGCTAAGGAAAACGAAGTAGAAAATTGCAGTTTTTTTGCAGGTGACATGAAGGACATTCTCACACCGGAATTTATTGCCGTTAACGGCAAACCAAACGTAATAATACTTGATCCCCCAAGGGCCGGTATTCACCCGGATGTAGCTAAAGTTATTGTTGAAACTGAGCCTGATAAAATAGTATATGTCAGCTGCAATCCGGCAACGCAGGCAAGAGACATCGCGGCGATGAGCGACAAATATGAAATAACCAGAGTTCAGCCTGTTGACATGTTTCCTCATACTCACCATTTGGAAAATGTGGTTTTAATGGAAATTAAAAAGCATTAATTATGGAAGGATATCTAAATACTTCTGATACTATTTGTGCACAGGCAACCGTTCACGGCAGCAGTGCAATTGCAGTAATAAGAGTAAGCGGTCCTGACTCAATAGACACAGTAAGTTCTATATTTAAGCCATATAAAGGCGTCACTTTTAGCGACACTAAAAGTCACAATTTAAGATTCGGGGCAATATATAAAAACAATGAGCTTCTGGATGAGGTTGTTGTTTCATTGTTTCGGGCACCACACTCCTATACCGGAGAAGATTCAGTAGAGATTTCATGCCATGGTTCTATATATATTCAACAGGAGATAATTTTCCTGTTGCTGTCAAAAGGCTTAAGAATGGCAAGACCTGGTGAATTCTCTCAAAGGGCTTTTCTTAATGGGAAAATGGACCTGGCACAGGCAGAAGCTGTTGCAGATCTTATATCGTCCGAAACGCTTGCCTCGCATCGCATTGCTATTCAACAAATGAAGGGCGGATTTTCCAAGGAACTTTCGGTCATGAGGCAGTCCCTGCTTGATATTGTTTCGCTAATGGAGCTGGAACTGGACTTTAGCGAAGAAGATGTAGAATTTGCCGATAGGTCAAGGTTAAAAGAGTTGCTGGAAAAAGTGGAATCACATATTTCCGGTCTTATCGAATCTTTTAAATTAGGTAATGTCATTAAAAATGGTGTTCCAGTGGCAATTGTGGGCGCAACAAATACCGGCAAAAGCACCCTTTTAAATGCTATCCTTGGCGAAGAGAGAGCTATTGTTTCTGAAATTCACGGCACAACAAGAGACTTTATTGAGGATGTTATTAATATTAATGGGGTAGCATTCCGGTTTATTGACACTGCCGGGATACGCCAGACAAAAGAAGCCATTGAGATCATTGGTATTGAGAGGACCTTTGAAAAAATTAAATCGGCATCAATTGTTATTTTA
>JAAXVX010000193.1 GCA_013335275.1 Bacteroidales bacterium | reverse complement strand
CGACCTTTGCGCTCCGGTATTTGACCAGGCAGTTGCCGCAAGATATTTGGAAAAAGGTCTTTTTGACAAAAATCTTAAAACCACAATTGAACTATACAGAAAGCAAAGAAACCATATGCTCGCATGCTTTGACAAATACATGCCTGAGGGAGTTAAATGGACAAGACCGGAAGGCGGGCTATTCCTTTTCGTTACTCTTCCAGAGGGCTATGATGCAACTGTGCTGTTTAATGTAGCAATAAAGGAAAACGTTGCATTCGTTATAGGAGAGGCTTTCCATTGTGACGGTTCAGGTAAGAACACAATGCGTATCAACTTCTCATTCATGAACGAAGAACGTACAGAAGAGGGTGTAAAAAGACTTTCAAAAGCAATTAAAAAGATGTTGGAAACTGCACCGGTAAATCCGGTAACCACTTTCTAGACAAAAGTAAATAATACCGGATCAAATTTTAGCAGGGAGTCTTTGAACATTGAGTCAAAGGCTCCCTGTTCTATTAATGAAGACGGCTCTCCGCAATTGAAGGACTCTCTTCCCATGATCCAGATACGGTCGCAGTGTTTTATTGCAAGCTGAAGGTCGTGAGTGGAAAAAATAACACACTTCGATTCTTCATGGGCAATCTCTTTCAACAGCTTTGTAATAATGAGCTTGTTTTCAATATCAAGAAATGCAGTGGGTTCGTCCAGCAGTATTATCTTACTGTCCTGAACAAGTGCCCTGGCTATTGTTGCCCTTTGAAATTCTCCGTCGCTAAGGTTGCTTGAATCTCTTTCGGCAAAATCTTCAAGCCCAACCCTGCGTAGTGTTTTATAAATAAATCCTTTGTCGGAATCGTTTATTGTGCCGAGCCAGTTTGTTCTGTTGTAGCAACTGGTGGCAATCATGTCAAAAAGAGAAAAATTTCTGGCTCTGGGGCTTTGAGATGGCACAAACGATATTTTTTCGGCAAGCCCTCTGGTTGAATAGCTGCCAAGTGGTTTCGACAATACACGTATTGAACCGCTGTGATATTTTAACATCCCTCCGATACTTTTTAGAAGAGTGCTTTTACCAATGCCGTTTGGACCAACCACGGCAACTACCTCACCTTCGCCGGCAGTGGCAAAAATGTTTTGGTAAATTACTTTGTTGTATCCAAGACAAAGTTTCTCAAGTTCAAGCACTGGCTCCATATCAGATAAAACGGCTTTTTAATATTATCAATAAAATTATGGGAACTCCTATTAGTGCACTTACCGTATTAATAGGAATTATGCCTGACTGTCCGGGAAGCTGGGCAACAGTGTCCGTGAGAACCATAATTGCGGCTCCAAGCAGCGCAGTCGCCGGAATCAGTACTTTGTGGTCGGCATTTTTAAAAAACATTCGCGCAATGTGCGGCACAGCTATTCCAATGAATCCAATGGGCCCGCAAAAAGCTGTTACGCTCCCGGCAAGAAGTGTTGTTGCAATAAGAATCCGTCTTCGGGTACTCTCGAGATTAACGCCAAGGCTTTTTGCATATGCTTCGCCCATGAGCAGTATATTGAGTTCCTTAATATTGTATACAGACATTATTAAACCGGGCAGAATGAGTGCGGACATAATCCATATCTGGTTTGTCGTGAGCCCGGAAAAGCTTCCCATGGTCCAGACAACAAAAATTTTAAGCGCCGAAGAAGATGAAAAATACTGTAAAAGGGTTATCAGAGCACTTGTTACGCTGCCCAGCATTATACCAAAAATTAACAGGGAGGTGCTTTCTCTTAGCCTTGAAGAGACAAGAAGAATCAGAAGTGTAACAGCAAATGCTCCTAACCAGGCAGAAGCGGCTATGCCCATATTCATAAAAACAGAACCTGAAAAGCTTATGCCAAAAGCAGAGAATCCCATAACAAAGAGTGCAACTCCCAGTCCGGCGCCGGAACTTATTCCGAGAATAAAAGGGTCGGCAAGCGGATTTTTAAAAAGGGTCTGCATCTGAAGGCCGCAAACTGACAGGGCAACTCCGGCAAGAAGAGCGGTTATCGCTTTTGGAATCCTGTAATCCCAAAGAATTTCATTGACAAATGTCTGGGTTGAATGGCCGAAAAGTGAGCTAAAAATCTCCTTGAGCGGGAGTATTACCGAACCGAGAGTCAAATTGAGCATCAGCAATATCAATAATGATATGGAAACAATCACATACTCTCTTATGTATCCTTTTTTTCGCTTCACTGTAACCTTGTGTTCAATTTGGCCCCTAAGATAGTGCAAAAAAAGATAACCCTTTTTGTATTTTAATTGTTAATTTTGCGACACTATACAAATCACTAAAATTCGTTCAAATGAGAAGAAAAATAGTAGCCGGTAACTGGAAGATGAACACTTTGCTGCCGGAAGGAGAGCTTTTGGTTAAACAGATTGAGTTTCTGACAAAAGAACTTGAAACAGATGTTGAAATTATTATCGCTCCTCCGTTTACACACATTGCTACTCTTGGAAAGTATATTAAGGACTATGAAATGAATGTTTCACTTGCTGCTCAGAATTGTGCCGATCAGGAGCATGGAGCGTATACAGGAGAAGTATCTGCCAAAATGTTACACAATTTGGGCTGTAAGTATGTAATTCTTGGCCACTCGGAAAGAAGGGAGTATTACGGAGAGAACAGTGAGAGCCTTTACAAAAAAATCAATCTTGTACTGAATGAAGGAATGTCTCCCATTTTCTGCATAGGGGAGAGGCTTGAAGAGAGGGAATCCAGCAGGCATTTTGAGGTTGTTTCTCAACAGATTAAAGATGTACTTTATCGTCTCAGAGGTGTGGAGCTGGCAAAAGTTATTGTTGCATACGAACCTGTATGGGCAATTGGAACCGGCAAGACCGCAACTGCAGATCAGGCAGATGAGATGCATGCATACATAAGGAGAGTTATCGGAGACAAGTTCGGCGATTATTCGGAAAATATTCCAATTCTTTACGGCGGAAGCTGCAAACCATCTAATGCAAAGGAAATTTTTGGAAAAGAGGATGTAGATGGCGGCCTGATTGGAGGAGCATCTCTTGTAGCTCAGGATTTTATTGGGATAATAAAATCGTTTTAATGGATTATATAGAGGTATCTGTCAGAATTACCCCATACAGCGAAGATTATGCAGAACAGGTAATTGCCTGCATAGAAGAGCTTGGGTTTGAAAGTTTTTTGTCGGAAGATCCGGTTTTGAAAGGGTATATCCCTGAAAAGAACTTCTCTGCACAAAATCTGAAAACCATGCTCTCTTCATATTGCGGAGAAGGGGATTTTTCCACAACATTCGAATATAATATAATCAGGGGAGAAAACTGGAACTCCCTTTGGGAGTCAAATTTCAACCCAATTGTGGTTGACAGACTATGCACGATAAAGGCAAGCTTTCACCGGGGACTTCCCAAAACAAGGTTCAATATAACAATTGACCCTAAAATGGCGTTCGGGACAGGGCATCATCAGACAACACACCTCATGGTTAAGGGTCTGATGAACGAAGCGGTAAAAGGGAAAAGCGTGCTAGATATGGGTTGCGGTACTGCCATCCTTTCCATACTTGCCGCAAAGATGGGCGCTTCATCCCCTATAATATCCATAGACATAGACCCGATAGCAGTTGATTCTGCAATTGAAAACGGGAAGAGAAACAGAATTTCGTCAAAACTTAAGGTT
>JAAXVX010000192.1 GCA_013335275.1 Bacteroidales bacterium | reverse complement strand
GAATTGTACTGGCCCGGGCACAATTCTAAAAATCCGGCAGAGAATGAAGAGAATTACTGTCTTTTGCGGGTCCAGTTCCGGTACCGATGTAAAATATGAACAACAGGCTATTCTGCTTGGGCAAACGCTTGCAAAGGAAAATATCGAAGTCGTATACGGCGGAGCAAAGGTTGGGCTGATGGGATCTGTTGCAGACGGGGCTTTAGGTGCAGGCGGAAAGGTAATCGGGGTGATGCCCCTGTTCCTGAGAACAATGGAGATTGACCACGAAGGGCTCACAGATATGATATGGGTCGAAAGCATGCACGAACGAAAGACCAAAATGAACGACCTGTGCGACGGTGTGATTGCCCTCCCCGGCGGATACGGGACACTGGACGAATTCTTTGAAATGCTCACATGGGCACAACTGGGCCTGCATAAGAAACCACTTGCCATACTCAATATCGGCGGCTATTACGACGCCCTCATAACCCTTCTTGAAAATATGGTTGCAAATGGCCTGCTCAAAGAGCAAAACCGCAAAATGGTGCTCATTAGCGACAATATCCCCGACCTCCTCAGCCAAATGAGAAACTATGTTGCTCCAACGGTTGGAAAATGGATACACAAGAAAGAGATATAATCGTATCTTTAGATAACTAATTGCTTTATTATGAAAAGAAAAATTCTACTTTTTGTTTTGCTGATGGTAGCAATGTCTTTTAATTCGTATAGCCAGAATTTAAAATATCAGGGAGAGGTAAATGTGGCCTGTGCATTAGGCTATGGCGACTGGTCATACAACCGCTTTAATGTGGAAACGGTTCACGGGTTCAGGCTCACTGATAATTTCTTTGTAGGAGCAGGTGTCGGCTGGCATTCATATAATCGTAACGCCGATGAATTTATTAGCGAAAACGAACAGTTTTCCTTAATCCCTGTCTTTTTTGATGTGAAAGGCTATCTCACCTACGGCAAAATTTCTCCGTATGCCACTTTTGATATAGGATATTCAATAACTACCGGAATGGTATCAGGGCACAATGGTTTTTACTTTGCCCCGGGTATTGGCGCAAGCTATAACTTTTCCGCGAAAAACGCCATTAGCCTTGGAGTATCACTACAATCGCAGACACTGGCCGGTTACCCGGCGAGGCTTACAATGAATTCCTTTGCAATTAAAATTGGGTTTACGTTTTAGCATTCAGGCCCATCCTGCCATCATTATATCTGGCTGTACAAAGTTTAATTTTGCAAGGAGATTTGAAGCAACATGAAATTAAAAACATGGCTAAACAGGCCTTTCCCTTTTTATGAAACATACAGACAAAAATTAGTTGTCCCCTTCCTGTTTGCTTTGTTTATAATGCTTTTCCTGGTTTTTTTCAACCCTTCTCATAATACCGATTTTGTACTAAAACAGTTCGCGAAAGTATTTGCCTACGGGTTCATTACATTTTTCGTTATGGGCTTGTATAATGCTGTCTTGCCTCTTCTCTTTCCAAAAGTTTTCGATATCGAAAAATGGAATGTTCAAAAAACTATAGTATTTCTTTTGTTTACCATAATTTCTATTGGCCTTCTAAATGGCCTGTATGCCTTTAGTTTTGATAACCCCGGCAACAATAGCCGGTTATTCCATTTTTTATTTTCCGTCCTTATCAGAACTATAACAATTGGAATTTTGCCTACAATAATATTTGTTTTCTATCTGGAGAAAAGCTTATATAAAAAGCATCAGTTACTGGCACTTGAAACTATTGAAAAGCTCAATAATTCCAGAAACAGAAAAAATGATTATTCCGAAAAAATAATTATTTCCCGGGACACAAAAGAAAAAATAGAAATTCCATTTAACGATTTACTCTGTATAAAAGCCGAAGAAAATTATTGTATCTATTTTTTCAAAAAAGACAATGTCGTGGAAAAGGTGATGATTCGCAGCAGTCTTAAGAAAATTGAACAAACTTTTATAAAATCCGGCGAAATTATCAGATGTCATAAATCCTATATAATCAATCTCTCTAAAGTAAGCGATATTACAGGTAATGCCAGAGGATATTTTTTCTCAATTGAGGGACTGAATTTCAAAATCCCGGGTTCAAGAAATTTATTGAAAACATTCCCGTTTATCACTTTTGTTTCCCGTACATCACAATAATTTCCAATTCAGGAAACAGCCTCCTACTTTCGCAAAAGATTTAGAAAATATAATCCTAACTATTGTGATTATGAACAACGAAATAAAAAGGTACCTGAAATTTCTTGTCACTCCTGCGGCTATAATTTTACTCGGGATTGTTGTCGGACGCTCTTTCTTCATTTTCATGAAAAACTGGGCATGGATACCGGTCATATTATTTTACTGGTCGGCGGTAGGTCTTATAATTTATCTGGATTATAAAAAGAGGGGGAAAAATCCGTTTGACTATTTCAAGAAATTCCGGTTTAGTTTTTGGGCGGTAATACTATCGCTGATTGTAGGGTTAATCCCGTTACCGATTTTCCTAAAATACTTTTATCTTTTTGATGCTAATTATCTTATTGGCTTGTGGATAGTGTTTGCAATAGTTAATCCGTTTTTCGAAGAACTTTTCTGGAGAGGCTATATGCTGGATAAGTTCCCAAAAATCCCTTTCCGGATAAAAGCTCTGGTTTCTTCACTATTATTTGCGGTGGGACATCCTTTAATCTGGGGTCTTTTCTCTTTAAGTATGCTCACTCCGGAAGTGTTTATCTCTGTTTTCACAATGGGAATAGTATGGTCATTTGCATACCGAAAAAGCAACAGCCTTTTGCTTCCATATTTCTCACACCTGCTGGTCGACCTGCTAAATTGTTCTGTGCTGGCATTTTTAAACTTATTGCCGGTAATGACGAACCTTTATCAATGATAGAAAAATGAAAAAGCTTTACTCATGGAATTTTATTTCCAGAATAATTTTCCTTTTGTTAACTCCTGTATTTTTTCAGATTTTTGCCATTGGATTTATCTGGCATTCAATATACTGGGGAGTAATTACTTCCGTAATGCTTATATGGATGATATTTATCTTAATATCGCCTTTGGTTGGAAGAATCGGGTGCGGCTGGTTCTGTTTTATGGGAACTGCCACAGACTTGTCGAGCGAGCATTCAATAATTAAAATGAAATGGCGTAAGCCCAAAGTATGGGCCAGACTTTTAATGATTATTATGTTTTTTTCATCGGCAATTGCTTTCAATATTATCAACAGCCACAGAGGAATTACCCATGGATTTTCTATCGACCCATTGTTCCTTAAGCCCGATTTTAACTGGCATTATGCGTCGGTATGGATGATTGACATTGGGTCTGCATTAATTTTGGGCCTTCTTCTCGAAAGAAGGTGGGCGTGCAAAAACCTTTGCTTTATGGGTGCTCTTTGTTCGGCAGGCTCAAGCTGGTCCCGGCTCATTCCTGTTGTAGACATTAACAAATGTACCTCCTGCGGCAAGTGCGAAAAGGAGTGTTTAGTAAGGATTCCCATAACAGATTATATAAAGAAAGGCAACGGCCTGATTACAAATTCCGAATGTATCATTTGCGGAAAATGCACTGCAGTTTGCAAGGCTGATGCAATAAAGCTCAAATTTGTCTGGAGAAGAAAAAAATACGTAGCCGTAAAATAGCAGAACAGCCTGCCTCCTGAATTCTGAGATGTC
>JAAXVX010000191.1:1842-3686 GCA_013335275.1 Bacteroidales bacterium | reverse complement strand
AAGTTGAAATACTAAAAGCAGTCCTTCAAAACGGAGAAAACAGCAAACTCTACCCGGAAGTGCTTTATGAACTTGGCAGGACTCTTGTGCAAACAGGAGAAGACGTTCAGGCAAAAGGCTATTTCAAGGAACTTGGCAGCCGCTATCAGGAAAGCAGCTATTATCCGAAGGCTCTGCTGGAACTTGGCCTCATTGCTCTAAACCAAAACCAGAACGATGAAGCAATTCAATATTACAAACAAATACTGGCGGTGAGCCCGCAGTCTCAGGAGGCACAAAACGCAATTGCCGGTCTGGAGAACATCTATCAGGAGAGAGGCGAAGCAGAAGGTTTTCTTGACTATCTGGACCAGTCCGGACTCTCTAAAACACGCAACACAGATGACCGCGAACTAATGATATTCAACTCTGCCGAAAAGCAATATCTTTCCGGCAACTATTCGGCTGCTGTTGCTTCACTCACCTCTTTCATATCCCGGCACCCCAACAGTTCAAAGAGGTCGCAGGCATACTTCTACCTTGGAGAATCATATAATAAAATAGGTAAACCAGAGCTTGCCATTGACTCATTTAAAAAAGTAATGGAGAGCGGCGAGGGCTCGTTTCTGGAACTTGCAACTTTAAATTACGCCAACCTTTCGTACAAGCTCGAAAATTACAAGCAGGCGCTTGAAGGTTATTCTTCTCTTATGCTCATTGCCAGGCTTGAGAACAACCGCACCGAGGCCCAGATGGGAAGGCTCAACTCCTTCTTCATGGACCGTCAGTGGGAAAACGCAGTTGCAGAAGGGAAGAGAATTGACACACGCTCTCTTGCCGAGAACTCCAGAACAAGAGTAAATTATATTATTGCAAAATCGCTTTACACGCTAGGTGAGAGGTCGGAAGCACTGCCAATCCTCAAGGAGCTGTCAAAAAACAAAATGACACCTGAGGGAGCAGAAAGCGCATACCTTTTAATATCGAACTCATTTGACAACGGCGACTTCAACAGCGTAGAGAAGGAGACATTTGCATTTTCCGATTCGCGCACACCTCAATCCTACTGGCTTGCAAAATGCTTTATCCTTCTTGGCGACACTTATGCCGAAAAGGAGAACTGGTCTCAGGCAGAGGCGACATACAACAGCATACTTGAGTCATACACGGCAAAAGGAACCGACGACATTGCAGACCAGATCCGGATGCGTCTTGCCAAAATAGAAAAGAATATCCAAAAAAAATAAATCAGCAAACCATACTATGATTAATTCACAAATAAAATTAATGTTAAGGGTTGCAATAATATCCGTAATAATTTTCCTTCCGGGAATGTCATATAAAGCAGTTGCTCAACAGAAAATTGACCCTACGCTTGAGGTCAGGCGGGAATTTGACGGAAGGCTCACCGAAATTCAAAAGAGCAGGCTCAACACGAACTTTGCAGATACAATTGCCAATTTCAACCTCAATTTTAACTACTCTTTATTCAACAAACCGGTTAAGGATCTTTATGAGTTTTCGCCCCTTCCTTCTGCTCAAATAGAGAGGAAAGACAAGTCGAAATATCCTGTTTTCTTTGCCGATTTAGGGCTGCAGATGCCGGTTAACCCGCACCTTGACATATTCTATCAGCCAAACCTTCCACAAGGGCTGTCCCTCATTCTTTTTGGCAAGCACGACTCTTATCTGGGCAAAGCTCCGCTGGAGAATGAAATGTATTTACCTGTGGGCGGCGCAAATCCAAAAATTGCAGCTCCATATTACAACAACAGCATAGGAACCGAATTCGAATACAGCTGGAAGAAGGGAAAAGCAGGAATAAATTTTGCTTTTGACAACAAACTGAGAAGCTACTACGGATT
>JAAXVX010000191.1:0-1832 GCA_013335275.1 Bacteroidales bacterium | reverse complement strand
CAGTTTTGTTTCCTTTTAAAAAGGCCGGTGAATATACCAACAAATACATGCTGGATTCTCTTTCGCATACTTCAAACACTGTTGGCGGAGGATTCTTTGTAATGTCTGTAAATCCTTCTCCAAAGGCTTTTAATTACAGGCTGGAAGTAGAATACAAACAGCTTTCGGACAATGCAAATTATACAAAAAATTATTCTCCTGACCCGCTTATAAGCATCATGCCTTATACAGGAATGACCGAAAAATACCTTAATCTCAAGGCCGATTTTGGCCCGGGATTCGGAGAATATCATAAATTTCTTGTAGGTGTAAATTTCGAAACCGCAACCTCCCGCTTTTCCACTACTATGGACCGCAGGAATCTTACCGTGAACCCAAGATATCTCTTCACTCAAAACCGGTGGATTTTCGAGGCAGGTGTGAAAATAAACAAATGGTGGGAGCCAAATAGCGAAGGTTTTAACATCTTTTTCAAAGGTACCGCATCAATAGAGCTTATAAAAGACAATCTGTGGTTCTATGCCGGCCTGGACGGAGATAATAAGTTTCTTACATACCGCGACTTGCTTTCAACAAATCCATGGGCGGCCCCTTCTTCGCCTGTTAAGAACATAAAGATTCCAATTGCCGCAAAACTCGGGTTCAAAGGACAAGTGCTTGACCGTTTTTCATACCATGTATGGGGCGGTTATACAAAATTCCGCGACCAGATATTTTTCAGCGCCTACGACGATAATGCGTTATACGGGATAAGGAATGCGTTTCTTGCAAGTTATGCCGGTCAGGAAAAAATAAATGCAGGAGCAGAAATGTCATTGAAATTAAAAGATTTTGAAGGTGGTCTAAGTGCAGAGTACAACTACTACACCCGCACAGATTCAATCCCTTCATATCACTATGCACCATTTGAGCTTAAGGTATTTGCAAGATATAGCTGGAGAGAAAGGTTAATATTTGAAGCGGACCTTGCATACAGGTCAAAAACGCCTGCCCTGCCTAAGGGATGGACACCTGCACCGCCCAACGGAACAAACGAATATTTCATTAAGTCATTTGCTCTTATTGACCTGAATGCCACATATGTATATAACAAAAGATTCTCTTTTTACCTGAAAATTAACAATTTGCTTAATGCACAGGAGTCCTATTTCACAAATTACAAGGGGATTGGCATAAACGCAGGCGGGGGAGTGATTATAACTCTCTAAAATTCAATTCATTAATTCATAAAAAAAACCTAATAATTTATTGCAAATTATTAGGTTTTTTTCTGCTTTTTCATTAACTTTGCCTTCTTTAAATGAGAACGCTTTAAGATGAAGGAAAACGAATCCGCTTTTGACAGCAGCTTATATTCTGCTGACAGTATTCAAGTATTAGAAGGTTTAGAGGCAGTACGGAAACGTCCGTCGATGTATATTGGCGATGTTGGCAGCAGAGGTCTCCACCACCTTGTTTACGAGGTTGTGGACAATTCAATAGACGAGGCTCTTGGCGGTTACTGTTCACATATAGAAGTTGTAATAAATCCGGATAATTCTGTTTCAGTTACCGATGACGGGCGGGGTATCCCTACCGATATGCACGAGAAAGAGGGCCGCTCGGCTCTTGAGGTTGTACTCACGGTTCTGCATGCCGGAGGTAAATTCAGCAAAGATTCATACAAGGTTTCCGGTGGTCTTCACGGAGTAGGTGTATCGTGCGTTAATGCACTTTCTTCGCACCTTACCGCGGAGGTTTTCCGTGAGGGAAAACACTTCATTCAGGAATTCGAAAAGGGCATCCCGATGTATCCTGTTAAAATAATAGGAGAATCGGACAGAAGAGGTACC
>JAAXVX010000190.1 GCA_013335275.1 Bacteroidales bacterium | reverse complement strand
ATAAAAGAAGGTTCACTTTAACCGGATGACCGTCTGTTCCAAGTGCTTTGAACGCAACCTTTGACGGCCTGTCTGCAATATATCTTCCACTCTCCGGAAGGAACTGAATGTCGATATCCTTTACAACCGCCTCTTCTGTATTTGTATTTGCTGTATCTGTCTTGCGTTTTGCAGCATCATTGCCGGAAGCTGTTTCTTCCGGTTTTTTGAAGGATGCATTTATCGAAAATTCTCCTGCGCCGAGGTTGAGAATTTCTATCCGCTTTGTAAACATATTCTCCTTTGGATAATTTCTCATATTTTGAGTATACCCCCTCAGAATATATGAACCCGGGTCCAATTTCTCGGGAAGCTGAATAACTCCTGCATACCCCTTGTCAGACATTTTCAGCTTTACTCTCGATATAAGCGAGTCTTTGTAAAGTTCTGCATATACATAGCTGCTTAGAGGTGTTTCAGAAACATATGAGCTGTTTGACAGATATCCTTTTAGCCATATTTTATCGCCGGGCAGATAGGTCTCCCTGTCGGTATGAAAATACAATTTTTCGGGCTCGTCAATAAAGGGAGCAGCAGCCTCTTCAAAGGACTTAATGCCGGACTTTGTTGAATCAACGACCGTTTGAGCCGATAAATTTAAAGAGAAGAAAAACGACAGAAAAAGACAGGCCGAAACAGCCGCCGGGCAACACAGATTACGCATAAATACATAATTATTATAAGCGATGACAAATATAAGAATTAATGAATAGGAGCAAACTTGTTACAATTTTTCCTTCAGTGTTGATTTGATGTAAATTTCACATTGCCAGACAATTACTAAAAACAAAAAGATATAATATCTCTTTGTTTTTAGCATGTAGTTAGTTATCAGCTATATAATGAGTGTTTTTTCAATAAAAAAGATTACTTTTAATTATTATTTGCCCCGACACAATATTTAATCTTAAAATTTAAACGATGAACAAGTTTCGTTTTTTCAGTAACATACTGCTGGTTGCGGCAGTAGTTATGGCCGTAACGGCCTGTAAAAATACTTCGGACAGTAACAAGCTTACCGTTAATTACGAGAAGTATGTTATGCCAAATGGCCTGCAGGTGATACTGCACACCGACCATTCCGATCCGGTGATATCATACACCATCATGTATCATGTTGGTTCCAGCAGAGAGGTTCCCGGGAAAACAGGTTTTGCCCATCTTTTCGAACATTTGCTTTTCGGAGGTTCGGAAAATGTACCAACAGGAACGTTTGACAAGATTATAGAAGGCGTGGGAGGGTCAAATAACGGATTTACATCAAGGGATGTTACAACATACTTTGAATCTTTCCCAAAGAATGCTCTTGAAAAAGTATTATGGCTCGAATCCGATCGTATGGGATTTTTCATAAACTCTGTTACCCAACGCTCGCTTGCAATTCAGCAGAATGTAGTTCAGAATGAGAAAAGACAGGGAGAAGACAACTCTCCGTATGGATTTACAGACTATGTCATAAACAAAAATCTTTATCCTGCTGGTCACCCTTACAGCTGGGAGGTAATAGGAGAAATGGAAGACCTTAAAGGCGCCACCTTAAACGACGTAAAGAGTTATTATGATAATTTCTACGGGCCAAATAATGCGACTCTTGTCCTTGCAGGCGACTTTAATCCCGATTCTGTAAAGGTTTTGATTAATAAATATTTCGGTGAGATTAAGTCTCACGGGGAAGTGGCAAAGCGTACTGCAATGCCGGCTGCTCTGGACAAAACAGTAAAATTGTTTCACGAAGACAATTTCGCCAATGTGCCGGAAATAAATATGGTATGGCCGGCTACGGCAGCTTATACCAAGGATGCATACGCTCTTGATTTCCTTGCAAAAATTCTTGCCGATGGCAAGAAAGCACCTCTGTTTAAAGTATTGGTAAAAGAGAAACAACTTACATCAAGAACTTCTGCCTATAACAACCCGGGCGAACTTACGGGCGAATTTGCAATTTCAATAAGAGCCAACGAAGGCAAGTCTCTCAAAGAAATTGAAGATGCCGTTTCGGAAGCTTTCATGCGTTTCGAGAAAGAGGGTATCACAGAAAAAGACATCGAAAGAGTTAAGGCTTCCAGTGAAAAGAACTTCTACGAGGGAATTACAAGTGTTTTGAGCAAGTCGCTTCAGCTGGCATTCTATAATACTTTCCTCAACGATCCGGGATATATTGAAAAAGACATTGAAAACATTAAAGCGGTAACACTTAATGATGTTAAAGCCGTATATGAAAAGTACATTAAAGGCAAGCCTCATGTTGTCACAAGTTTTGTTCCCAAGGGCAAGCCGGAGATGATTGCAGAAAACTCTGTTCCCGCAGGTGTGAAAGAAGAGAATATATCAGAAGCCAGTCAGGTAGAGATAGCAAAGGCCGGAGATGAGAAAATAATAAAGACCGCATCTGCTATGGACAGGACTGTTGAGCCGGCTATAGGAAAAGATCCGGATGTGAATGTTCCGGAAATATGGAAAGCAAAACTTGCAAATGGCATAGAAGTTTATGGAATTCAGAATAAGGAACTGCCCCTTGTGGATATCAGTTTTGTAATCAATGGGGGAATTTCGCAGGATAATATTCTGTTGCCAGGAGTTACCGGAATGGTTGCAAGTGTACTTCCTCAGGGTACAAAAAACAGGACTCCCGAAGAACTGGAAGAGCAGATAGAGCTTCTTGGTTCTAATATCAGAATGTATGCAGACAGGGAAGAGATATCTATGTATGCAGGTACTTTATCAAGAAATTTTGAAAAAACTCTCTCTCTCATGAAAGAGATGCTTCTGGAACCAAGATGGGACTCAACAGAGTTCGCAATGGCGCAATCCCGGACAAAAAACAGGATAATTCAGTCACAGGCGCAGCCAAGGAGCGTTGCAAATGATTTGTTTTTTAAATTACTGTACGGAACAGATAATATTTTTGGATTTAATACATCAGGAACCAAAGAATCGCTGGATAAGATTAAACTGGACGACCTTAAGGCATTTTATGAGAAGAACTTCTCTCCGTCTGTTACAAAAATCCAGGTTGTAGGCAATGTGTCAAAGGAACAGGTTCTTAAAGCTCTTGAGCCTCTTGAAAAAGAATGGAAGGCAAAAGAGGTGGCTTTCAACAGTTACCCTGTGCCTGCAGGTCCGGAGAAGTCGGCAATTTATTTTGTAGATATCCCCGGTTCGCGCCAATCCGTTATATACATAGGCAACCTTGCCCTTTCAAGAGATAATCCCGATTATGTTCGGGCTGATTTTGTAAACTACAGGCTTGGCGGTGCTTTTACAAGTATCTTTAATCAGATTCTCCGTGAAGAAAAAGGATTTACTTATGGTGCGTCAAGCTATTTCATGGAACAGAAAATTGTTGCACCGTTTATTGCGGCAACAAGCGTCCGCTCCGACGCCACTTTTGAAACCATAAAGATTTTTAAGGAGGAGATGGAAAAATACCGTAACGGCGTATCTCAGGAAGACCTTCAGTTTATTAAAAACTGTATGCTCCGTTCCAATGCTTTGCGTTTCGAGACAAACGGCTCGCTGGCTGGTATGTTGTTTACAATGAGTAAATACGGCTTTCCGGAAGATTATATCAAGAAAGAGGGAGAAATTATAAAAAACATTACCATTGAAGAGCACAAGGCTATCACAAACAAATACATCGTTCCCGAC
>JAAXVX010000189.1 GCA_013335275.1 Bacteroidales bacterium | reverse complement strand
CGGAAGGGACCTCGCACCAAGAGTATCAAGTGCTTTAAATAGCGGATTGACTGCTGATTGCACTTCACTTGAAATTGGCAGCCATACAGACAACAAAGCAGGCAAAGAATACCAAAATTTATTATATCAGATCCGTCCTGCCTTTGGAGGAAATATTATTGCAACTATCATCAACCCCGATCACAGACCTCAGATGGCAACAGTGAGAGAAGGTGTTATGAAAAGGGAGCCGTTAAATATAGCGGCTGATTGTAAATTAAACATAATAGATGTAAGTTCTGTCCTTTCAAATACCGATTTCATTGTAGAAATAATCGAGCGTCACATGGAAGAGAGGAAAATTGACATTAAAGGTTCTTCCATTATTGTAGCCGGAGGCTTTGGTGTTGGTTCAAAGGAAAACTTCAATCTTTTATTTGAACTTGCGCATGTTCTCGGAGGAGAAGTTGGCGCTTCCAGAGCAGCCGTTGATGCCGGTTTTGCCGATCACGCAAGACAAATTGGACAAACAGGTGTAACAGTAAGGCCAAAACTGTATATTGCTGCCGGTATATCGGGGCAAATTCAGCATACAGCAGGTATGGAACAATCTGCAATGATTATTTCAATAAACAGCGATCCTCTCGCCCCTATTCATCAGTTGGCGGATTATGCAATTATTGGCGACCTGAACGAGGTTGTGCCAAGGATGATTAAATCGTACAAAAAAAACAGTAAATAATATGGCAAATTTTTACAACGATAATAAAGACCTTAAATTTCAGTTCCGCCATCCTTTAATGAATAAGATTGTTGATTTAAAGGAACAGAATTATAAAGATGCCGGCAAGTTCGATTATGCACCCTGCGTTGCTTACGATGCCATAGATTCCTATGAAAAAGTAATGGAAATACTTGGTGAGATTTGCGCAGATGTAATTGCAGTAAATGCCGAAGAAGTGGACAAAAAAGGTCCTCATCATGAAAACGGGAGGGTTACATATGCCCCCGGAACCCAGCAAAATCAGGACGTTTTAATTCAGGCTGGTTTATATGGCATGTCTCTTCCCAGACAATATGGCGGGCTTAATTTCTCTATGGTTCCGTATGTAATGGCAGCAGAGCTTGTTGCAAGGGCCGATGCAGGATTTGCAAACATCTGGGGACTGCAGGATTGCGCAGAAACAATTCACGAATATGCAAGCGAAGAAATAAAAAATGAGTTTCTGCCAAGAATAAATTATGGCGCCACATGTTCGATGGACCTTACAGAACCGGATGCGGGAAGTGATTTACAGGCTGTTATGCTTAAAGCTTCTTATAACGAAAAAGAGGGGAAGTGGTTTCTGAATGGTGTTAAAAGATTCATTACAAATGGAGATGCAGAAATAAAACTTGTTCTCGCCCGATCGGAAGAGGGAACAACTGATGGACGCGGGCTCTCCTATTTTGTGTATGACAAAGCCTGGGGAGGGGTTCAGGTAAGGAGGATAGAGAATAAACTCGGAATAAAAGGCTCTCCTACATGTGAACTCGTCTTTAATAACGCTCCCGCCAAATTGGTAGGCGAAAGAAAACTGGGACTTATTAAATATGTAATGTCTCTGATGAATGGGGCCAGACTTGGAGTAGGTGCCCAGTCTGTTGGTATCTCGGAAGCTGCATACAGGGAGGCTTTAAAATATGCTCACGAAAGAGCTCAGTTTGGCAAGCCGATAATCCAATTCCCTGCAGTTTATGAAATGCTTGCAGTAATCAAAGCTAAACTTCAGTCTTCAAGAGCGTTATTATATGAAACAACCCGTTTTGTAGATGTTTATAAAGCCTATGGTTTTATAGCTGAAGGACGAAAACTCACGCCGGAAGAACGTACCGAAGCAAAACAATTTCAGAAGCTGGCGGATATGTTCACTCCAATTTTGAAACTAATGTCTTCCGAGTACTCAAATCAGAATGCATATGATTCGCTTCAGATTCATGGAGGTTCTGGTTTCATGAAAGATTATCCTATTGAAAGAATTTTCAGAGATGCAAGAATTACAACTATTTATGAAGGGACATCTCAACTTCAGGTTGTGGCTGCGCAAAGATATGTTACAAATGGTTCTTATCTTGCTCAAATAAGAGAATATGAGAAAATCGAGGTAAAACCCGAGTATGAACAATTGAAAAAGATTCTTTCAGAAATGACGGACCAGTATCAGAAAGCTGTCGAGAAAGTTCTTGAAGGAGATAATGAATTTATAGATTTTCATGCAAGAAGACTTGTTGAAATGGCTGCACACATTATTATGTCGTACCTGCTTCTCTCAGATGCTCAGTCCGACGACAGCTATGCAATGTCTGCCGAAATTTATATCGGAAAGTCAAAGTCATGGAACGATGAGAGGTATTCGTATATTAAAGATTTTTCAGCATGTCAGCTTAACCCTTTCCTTTCAATAAAGGGAGAGAATGTAGGCGAAGCATAGCATAATTTAAACTCAAGTTGCATAAATGGGCCGGCAAAAAATTTTGCCGGCCTTTTATTTAACAAGTGCCGTTATACAAACAGTCTCCGGATTCATTCTCGCCTTCAATTTCGACTGTTATATGGCTTATGTTAAGTTCATGTATCAAATTACGGGTTTCATATTTTAGCCTTGTGACATTTTCGCTGTCTAAGGTCAAACCGGTAACAATATGAACTGTCATAATGTGTTTTTCTCCATCCATGGTCCATATATGCAAATCATGGACAGATTTTACGCCATCTATTTTAAGTAATTCATTCTCAATTTTATTTATATCGACATCTTTTGGAACCTCCTGCAACATTATCCGGAATGTTTCTTTAAGATTCCTGTAAACATTAAACAAGACCCAAACCGTTATTGCGACAGAGAGAATAGGGTCAATTACGGGAACATCTATGAAAATCATTATGATACTTGCCGCTAAAACAGCGAACCAACCAAGCAAATCCTCCATCATATGAAGAGTAACTGCCCGTTCATTGTGGGACTTCCCTTTTTTCATCCTCAGGACTGCGGCCCCGTTCACTATTATCCCCAGAATGGCAAGTATAAACATTCCCTGAGCATTTGTCTCCTGAGGTGAAATTAATCTCTTTACACTCTCTTCTATAATGAAAACAGAACTAACCAGCAGTACAACTGAAATAAATACCGAGCCAAGAAGGGAAAATCTTTTATATCCGTATGAATAATACTTATCCCCTTTCTTTTCTGATTTCTTTTGAAGATAATATGCAACCCCGAGAGAAAGTGAGTCCCCGAAATCATGAAGGGCATCAGATAATATTGCTACTGAATTTGTCAGTAATCCGCCAATCAGTTCTATTACAGCAAAAGAAAGATTAAGGGCAAATGCTGTTATAATGTTTCTTGCCGAAGAGTTTTCCGGAGCTGCCTGAATATTATCGCTGTTCATAAATTATCCGATATTAAGTAATAACGATCTTGAAAAAAAATAGTTTTACATTTTTACTATATTTGCGAAATTAATCCTTATTTATGGAACTTAATCTAACACTTGTTGTTTTTGCATCATCGATTCACGATGGTCTGACCGTAGCGGCATCCAGAGAAAATATATATTCCGAATTTAAATCCAGATATGCGCTAAAAGTAGTTAGCTCTCAGGAATACGAACCAATTAAAGGACAAGAGGAACTCGCTATTGCATTTATTGCAACCGGAGGAACTGAACAGACA
>JAAXVX010000188.1 GCA_013335275.1 Bacteroidales bacterium | reverse complement strand
CCTGTATGGTTTTTCAAGGCTAAAGACGGTTCCTTTGTCTATATTTAAAATAGCATTTTTCACCCCTGCTCTTATTTCATCACAAACAAATTCCGGAGATTTGCTCATAGCGCAGGTTCTTCCAAAAGCATATTTTGTGGTAACTGTTTCAATATTTCCAAAATTCAATTCGGCCTCTCTGCACGCTGCATCATCTCCGGCAACAAAAACCACCGGAACGCCAAACTGTCCTGCATAAAGGGCATTGAAAGCCGGTTCAAACAGCGGCCTGTCGTTTATTCTGAAATCCAGGACATCCAGAGACATTGTATGAGACAGTGTTCCTATCTGCTCTCCTGCCCTGGCGTGTGCCCCTATGAACAAAAGGGCATCAAAAGTAGAGTCGATGCCAAGCACCATAGTATGCGGAGTACCGGGAACCCTGCCTCTTGTGAGCATGGCTCTTTTATCCAGTAAAAGAGGGTCCACATTAATATTGCCTGCATGGCCGTCCCTTACAATGAATTCGGTTGCTCCTGCTGCCGAAGCACCTTCAATTGCAGCATTTACTTCATTTGTCAGAATTTTGCAGTTCCTCTCGAAATGAGCGTGGCCGGGATATATTTCATCAAAATTTACAACTGAGGCAATGCCTTCAAAGTCTACCTGAATCATTATTTTTAGGCCGGCTTTTCCTTTTTTTACATCATTTGACAAGAACTTATTCATAACAGATAAAATTTAAATTTTCTACATTTTCATTCCGCCGCAAACAGATATTACCTGTCCGGTAACATAAGAGGCTAAATCCGAAGCCAGGAATGTACATACATTTGCAACATCCTCCGGAGTACCACCCCTTTTGAGCGGAATCTGCTCTGCCCACTGTTTTTTGACATCTTCCGGCAGTTTACCGGTCATTTCGGTGATAATAAACCCTGGAGCAACTGCGTTTGCCCTTATTCCCCTTGAACCAAGCTCCTGCGCAATTGATTTTGCAAGACCAATCATGCCTGCTTTTGACGCAGAGTAATTTGCCTGTCCGGCATTACCGCTCACACCAACTACTGAACTCATGTTTATAATACATCCGGATTTCTGGCGCATCATAACCGGGGTAACTGCATGAACAAAGTTGAATGCCGATTTTAAATTTACATTTATTACTGCATCCCATTGTTGTTCACTCATTCTCATCATCAGGCCGTCTTTTGTGATTCCGGCATTGTTTACGAGAATATCAAGCTTCCCGAACTCTTTCACAACCTGCTCAACAACAGTATGTGATTCATCAAATGAAGCAGCGTTTGAGGCTATGGCAATAACCTTAACGCCAAAAGCTTCAAGCTCTTTCTTTGTATTTAGCGCATTTTCGTCAATTACAAGGTCTGTAAATGCAATGTTTGCGCCTTCTGATGCATACTTTAAAGCGATAGCTTTACCAATTCCTCTTGCTGCACCTGTAATGAGTGCTATTTTTCCTTCAAGTAGTTTCATAATCAAATAAATAAAAATTAATTAAATTTCACGATTTTCCCAATGAGGTCATACTCATCGGCTCTCTCTATCTCAACATCTACAAATGTACCAATAATATTCTTAGTTAGTAATCCATCCGGCAGAGATTCTGTACCAATTAATATCTCCCCGTCTACCTCAGGACTCTCATTCCGGCTTCTTGCGACAATAACATCTTCCCCGGCCGAATCAATGATTACCCTCTCTGTGCTGCCAATTCTCGAGTTGTTGTACTCCATTGAAATTCCTGCCTGGAGTTCCATGAGTCTGTTATATCTTTCTTCCTTTTCGGAATTTTTTATAGTATCCTTCAGATTTTCGGCTCCCCATGTTCCTTCCTCTTCCGAGTATGTAAATGCTCCCAGCCTTTCAAACCTGGCTTCCTTTACAAAATCGAGCAGTTCATTAAAGGCCTTTTTGTCCTCACCCGGATGTCCTACAATCATTGTAGTTCTGAGTATAATGCCAGGAACCTTTTCTCTGAATTTCCTGACCAGTTCGCGTGTCTGGGCACCGTTTACAGAGCGGCGCATATTTGAGAGAACCTTATCATTTACATGTTGCAACGGTATATCGAGGTAGTTGCAGATTTTTGGATTTGAAGCCATTACCTCAAGCACCGATTCCGGAAAAGCCGCAGGATATGAATAATGGACCCTGAGCCACTCGATTCCGTCAATTTTTGTGAGGCTTTCCATGAGCCCGGCAAGCCTGCGCTCTTTATAAAGGTCAACACCGTAGTAGGTAGTGTCCTGTGCAACAAGTATCAATTCTTTTACTCCATTACCTGCCAGATACTCGGCCTCTTTTATGAGATCCTCCTGTGGTACAGATATATGCGGCCCGCGTATTAATGGTATTGAACAATATGAACACACTCTGTCACACCCTTCTGATATTTTCAGAAAGGCATAATGATCCGGAGTAGTGAGAAGTCTCTCATTGTTAAGCGACGATTTCCAGTTTTTGCCAAGTGTTTCCAAAACTGTTGCAGAGTCAAATGCTCCAAAAAAACCGTCAACTTCCGGAATTGTATTTTTCAACTCCTGGGCATACCGTTGGGAAAGACAGCCAAAAACCAGAATTGTCTTTATATAGCCTCTGTTCTTGGCATCTACTGCCGCAAATATTGTATCAATAGACTCTTTTTTGGCATCTTTAATAAAACCGCAGGTGTTAATTATTACTGTATCAACTCCTGCTGTTGCCAAATCTTCCCCTTCGGGAGATATTGAGATTCCCGATGCAAAAATCTGTTTTAGAAGGTGCTCAGAATCGACCCTGTTTTTTGAACATCCAAGGGTAATCAGTTGTATTTTTTTTGCCATTATTCTTTTTCGGCCGCGCTACCCTCTTCCTGTTTTTCAAAATCAAGAGAGGCAAACTCTTTTAAAACATTATACCACTCCACGACTTTCTTCATGTGTGAAACATAAAATTTGTCCCTGTCGTAGTCCGGCAATACTTCTCCAAAGAATTTCTTAAGCTCCTCCGGATTGGATTTAGCAGATGGTGCAGCTTGTTCGCCAAGTTTTTCTTTCATCTTCTCGAACATAGTTTCCAAAGAAACTTCTCCCTCCTCGGTAAAAACAGAAATATCTGAAAGTGACGAAATTCTCATGCTCATTCCGCACACTGTTCTCTTCTTTGTTGCAAGTGATTCAACAACAACTCCGGCATTTGCCTGTGTGAGGTAACTAAACAGACCCGGCTGGCCTGCAACTGATAAGATCTTTTGTAAATTGGTCTTCATTCTTAATTCTAATATTATACTATTCCTCTTTCTTTTTTAATCTTTTCGTATGCTTCAGCAACACTTTTAAACTTCTCTTCTGCTGCTTTCTGCACATCCGGCCCAAGGTGGGTCACTTTATCGGGATGGTGTTTAAGAGCCATTCTCTTGAACGCCTTCTTCACTTCATCGTCGGTGACATTTTTATCAATTTCAAGTACCTGATAGGCTGCATCAATACCTTTATCGAACATCGCAAAAATTGATTCGCTGTCCTGCAGTGGTATTGCAAGTGCAGCAGCTATTCGTCTAAGTACTGTGAGTTCGTCTGAGCTCACCATACCGTCGGCCTGGGCTATCCCTGTGAGAAAGTGAAGCAGTTGCAGCCTTGTTGGCGCATTAACGTTTCTTCTCACCTGAGCACATACGGCATCTATATCAACTTCCTGTTTCAGGAGATCGGAAGAGC
>JAAXVX010000187.1 GCA_013335275.1 Bacteroidales bacterium | reverse complement strand
TATAATAATAACGCTGCCGAGCCAGGATATATTCAATCGACAACTCCAGGAAACCCTAATCTAAAATGGGAGACAACAGTACAAACAGACCTGGGACTCGAATTTACAATGCTTAATAACAAGGTTAGAGGTTCTATCGACTGGTTCAATAAAGAGTCAAAAGATCTTATCTTTTCTGTTCCACTTGCTCCATCATCCGGATATGTTTCTCAGGACAGAAATATTGGAAAGCTTTACAACAGAGGCTGGGAACTTGATTTGACAACTACAATTTTAGACACCAAAAACTTTGGTATAAGCCTGAACGTTAATGCTACTGCATATAAAAACAAGATTACAAGGCTTCCTGAACAAAACAGGGCACTCGGAATCATTTCAGGCAACTTCAAAAGAGTTGAAGGCCGTTCGATATATGACTATTGGTTACGTAAATGGTATGGTGTAAATCCTGCTAACGGAGATGCTCTTTATATTTTCAATGACGAAGTGGATGCAAACGGAAATCCTGTTGCAGTTTGGGCTGATACTGACTGTTTGACTATGACAGACGGTTCAAAAGTTACAAGCAATCAGGCAAAAGCCAAATACAACTGGTCCGGTACAAGTATACCTGATGTGTTTGGATCATTTACTCCAATGTTCAAAATTTATGGTGTTGATATCTCTTTTCAGTTCAACTACTCTATTGGCGGAAAATCATATGACTACAACTGGGCATCATTAATGTCAACAGGTGGCTTTGGTACTGCAAAAGCAGTTGAAATTCTTGACAGATGGACAACTCCTGGCCAAATTACAAACGTACCAAGGATGGACAATGGAAAAACAACAGCGTTTAATGCTGCATCCGACAGATGGCTTGTGAGTTCATCTTTTATCTCATTGAGAAACATCAATATATCGTATAATTTTGGACCTAAGACACTTAAATCTCTTGATTTGAAAGGGCTGAAAATATATGCATCTGCAGAAAACCTTGCTCTGTTTTCATCAAGAAAAGGTTTGAACCCGGCTCAGAGTTTTAACGGTGACGTATTCAACGATGTTGGGTTTAACCGTACAGTAACTTTTGGTATTAACGTTAACTTCTAAAAACTAAGTATCAATATGAAAAAAATCAAAATATATTTAATAGCCTTAGCTGCGGGAGTTTTATTATTACCGGCATCCTGCACTAAAGACTTTCTGGAGACCAGTCCAACTGACCAGCTTTCAGGAAACGCAGTATTTAGCTCTATTACAGGTGCCTGGGGCGCAATAAACGGTGTGCACCGTTCGATGTATATTCAGTACAACAGTGCACAGTCAAATGGAGGTTTTGCAGGTATGTACCTGAATGTTGACATGATGGGTACCGATATTGTTTTTAACACTTCAGCCAGCGGATGGTTCCTGACAGCATATAAATGGCAGGATCACAGGAATGACCGTTCAACACTGGTTTTGTGGTGGACAAATCTTTACAGACTCATTAGCAATGTTAACCAGATAATTAACAATATTGACGCAATTTCCGGCCCTGAAGCCGAGAAAAAAGCCATTAAGGGACAAGCACTTGCATACCGTGCATGGGCTCACTTTATGCTGGTTCAATTGTATGCAGACAGGTATGTTCCCGGCGGACCAAATACTCAAATGGGTGTTCCGTATATGGAGGAGGTTACTTTTGAAGGTAAAGCACGAAATACTGTAGCAGACGTATATACAAAAATCAATGCGGACCTTACAGCAGCTATTACAAACCTCGATGGATACAACAGGGCGAATAAATCTCACCTTAACAAATCTGTGGCTCAGGCATTGCAGGCACAGGTTGCACTTGTTCAGGGGAACTGGACGCTTGCAGCATCTGCGGCGAATACAGCAAGACAAGGGTATAGTTTCATGTCTA
This sequence comes from Bacteroidales bacterium, assembly GCA_013335275.1. Classification (GTDB taxonomy): domain Bacteria; phylum Bacteroidota; class Bacteroidia; order Bacteroidales; family UBA932; genus Bact-08. The sequence continues at coordinate 1,836 of JAAXVX010000187.1, read as the reverse complement.
CTGCTCAGCATCAGGAAGGATACAGCAAACAGAGCAATCCGGAATTTATGTGGGCAGATTATGTACAGGAAGACCAGACAATGTATTTCTACTCTTTCTATGCACAAATTTCACATAACTTTAATGCTACAACTATCCGTCAGAGTCCAAAATCAATTAACAAAGATCTGTATGACAAGATTTCTGCAACGGATGTTAGAAAGACATTTTGGTATCCAAACGCAGTTGCCGATAAATTGCCTGAAGTTCCGCCGGCAGGTGTAAGGTTCAACTATATGAATTCTAAGTTCAAGGCTGTTTCTGTTTCTGATGGCAGGGGAGACTTTCCATGGATTCGTGTAGCTGAAATGTACCTTATAGAAGCAGAGGCTCTTGCAAGAACAGCAGGTAAAGAATCAGAGGCAAGAGATGTTCTTTATCTGCTTGCAAAAAACAGGGATCCTCAATATGTGAAATCTGTAAAGACAGGTCAGGCTCTCATTGATGAGATTTTAATACAGAGAAGAATTGAACTATGGGGCGAAGGACGCAACTGGACAGACCTCAAGAGGCTCAACCTTCCTTTGCAGAGGCCTTCTGGCTCAACAGCCGGTACAGGATTCCATATTGCTTCATTTGCAACAACATTGGATGTTCCTGCAGGTGGAAACATTTGGACATGGATGATTCCTAAGGCCGAAACTGATGCTAATCCGGAAATCGTTCAAAATCCGGCATAATTAGCTGTTATTTATAGAATTAACGAGCCGAATTCTAAAGTATTTTAGAATTCCATAAAAAAGACAGGATTTTGAGATATACATTATCTCGGAATCCTGTCTTCAATTTTAAGTTTTCATTTCTTGTTTATTGACAGTTAATCAGTGATTAAGAGAGTAATATCCATTTCATATATTATGATTCATTTAATTATTTGTAAGTTCACAAGAAAAACTTTACAAAATCGTAAAAAATTAAAGTAGTTATTCCTTGAATCGGAGCTCAATTTGGGAGTTTTATCCAAATTTTCCGGGATGTCCGGAGGTATTTTTCTCAAATATTTAACCAGTATTAGAAAAAATCGTTCTGCGACTATATTAATGGACTCCGAGCGCAACATGTTTGCGAACTCCTGACAAAAAAGAGCAGAAAAACAATCATGAAAATTCGGTATAAGTCTGATTTTAAATCTAAAACATCTTTCATTACATCGTTTAAAAAACATAAAGGCTTAACTTCTTCCCAATACAGAATCAAAAATAACATAAAATAATTCTGGTTCATGGACCGGAACGTCTAAATATTTTTTCTAGAAATGTTAGCTTTTAGCGGATTCTGAATTTTAATTACATTAAATTTTAATATATTTGTAATTACGAATTTTGCTTTTTGAATACTAAGACAAAAATCATACACTAATTAAACTAATTACTAACCAAAATTTAACTAAATGAAAAAAATCAGTTTATTGATTACAGGCTTGTTGTTCGTATGCCAAAGTTTGCTTTTTGCGCAAAATATACGAATAACTGGTACTGTTACTGAAAAAGGATCAGAAACACCGATTCCTTTTGTCGGGATTCAGGTTAAAGGCACTACTGTTGGAGCTTCAACGATGGACAATGGTACATATACCATTACTGCTCCTTCCAATGGAACTCTAATCTTCAGTAGTATCGGATACAAACAGGTAGAAGTCCCTGTTTCCGGAAGACTTTCGATTAACATCACTATGGAGCAGGATGCCCTTGCTCTGGAAGATGTACTGGTAGTTGCATATGGTACTGCCAAAAAAGGATCCTTTACCGGATCTGCCGCTGTTGTTGACCGTTCGAAAATTCAGTCAAGATCAGTTGC
>JAAXVX010000186.1 GCA_013335275.1 Bacteroidales bacterium | reverse complement strand
TGTCGATTCAACATCGGGAAGAAGTATCGAGTACCCAACCGTGGCACTTTTTACAGATTCTTTAAAGCTACTGAAAGCCGTTGCCGGTGGGGCTGACGGAAAGTTTATCATAGAAGCGCCAAAGAGCGGGAAATATATTTTGTCCGCTTCGATGATAGGTTATACAAATTCAAAGAGCGAAATTGTTCTTGATAATATCAAAAAGAAGGTAGATGTAGGAAAAATCCCATTACTGGAGGGGATGCAGATTAAAGAGGTGACAGTTGTGGGTATTAAACCTCTAATTAAAAACGAGCCTGACAAACTGACCTATAATCTGGAATCCGACCCTCAAACTGCATCAAGTGCCATTGTAGACATTCTTCGCAAAGTTCCCATGCTGAGTGTGGATGGTGAAGATGTGGTCCGCCTTAACGGTGAAACAAACTTTAAAGTGCTTGTAAATGGCAAGTCGTCCGGAATGCTGGTTAAAAACTTCAAGGATGCCATTAAAGCAATGCCGGCAAGTTCTATTAAATCTATAGAGGTAATAACCAATCCTCCTGCAAAATATGATGCCGAGGGTGTTGGAGGTATAATCAACATAATTACAAATAAGAAAACAACCGAGGGTTATAACGGCAGTCTTAATGGCGGAGTAAATACTCTGGGAGGATTCAATGGCGGAGGATACATCTCTGCACAAGTTGGCAAATTTGCTTTGAGCACAAATGTCTATACAGGCAAAAGTGTGTCCCGTAAAAGCACATCACTCTCCGAATCCGAGAATTACCTGAGTACCGATTATCGCTATTCAAATTCTCAGGGAGGATTTGATTCCGACAATATTTTTACCAATGTAGGAATTGAAGCCAGTTACGAATTAGACTCATTAAATTTACTTACGCTTTCTGGCTGGGGATACCTTGGAGACTCCAAGAGTACAAGCCTCACGCGTAACGACACATATAACGCCAATCACATTCTCAGCAGGAAGTATACAAATACATCCGAGTCAACCTACGGATATGGTTCCGGTTCCGGGAGTCTCTCCTATCAGCGTACATTTAAGAAGCCGGATCAGAATCTTACTGTCGCTTATAGTCTTGATATGAGTCCTATGAGTACCGATATAACAAACACAATTGATCCCGAATTAAATTATATTGCATATTCTCAGCACTCTGTCAATGACGCTATGGGAACTGAGCATACAGCTCAGATAGACTATTATGACCCTTTATCAAAGAAGCACTTTATAGAAACAGGCGTAAAATACATTTTACGCCAGAATACATCGGATACCAAAGTTACCAGGTATGACGAAGCAACCGGCACCTGGATTGAGGATTTGTCCAAGGTGAATGACCTGGACTACGACCAGCATATTATCAGCATGTACGGCGGATATCTCTATAAAAAGAAATCTTTTACAGCAAAAGCAGGGTTTAGAATGGAATACACAATTAACGACGGTTTGTCAAAAAGTGTAGATGGAGATATTCCATTCACAAACAAACAGTTTGATATCGTTCCTTATGTAAATTTCACTTACATGCTAAAAAAGGCTAACGTGCTTTCCCTCTCATTTACACAAAGGTTAAACAGGCCGGGAATATGGTACCTGAATCCGTATGTGAATGATTCGGACCCAATGAATATCTCCTATGGAAATCCGGATCTTCAGACAGTGAGACGCAATTCTATCAGTTTAGGCTACAGGAAGTCATCACAGAAATGGAACCTTGGATTGAGCCTTAGCGGGGATTTCACAAAAAACAATATTGAAAACATACGAAGAGTAGATGCGTCGGGAGTAAGAATTTCCACTTATGAAAATATAGGGAAAAACAGCAATCTGAGGCTGAATGTAAACTATTCATATCGTGCCGGCGAAAAACTCAATGTGTACATTAACGGCTCAGTGGCATACACAACAATATCATCTGCTGCAATGAATCTTGAAAACAGTGGTTTCAACTATAACGGAGGATTCGGCGGATCTATCGGTTTATGGAAAAAAGCAACTGTTAATATCAACGGTTATGTATACGGCGGCAACATATCACTTCAGTCAAAATATCCTGTCAACTATACAACATCCATTGGCATAAGTCAGCGGTTCTTTAAAGACAAGCTCTCTTTCTCGGTATATGTACAAGAACCTTTCTCGAAACTTAAAACCTACTCATACGATTCGAGCGACACTACATACAAGATGCACGGTGAAAGCACGAGGTATCAGAGATCTGCAAACTTTAGCCTGTTCTGGCGTTTTGGCAAATTCAATGTAAACGTTAAGAAAGCACGTAAATCCGCCACAGACGACAAAATGACCGGAGGTGCAACAGGCGGGACAACAACCCCATAATACGCGGCTCAACTAATGTCATTAAATTGACAACATAATATTAAAATAAGGCACAAAGTTTAAAAACATGAACTTTGTGCTTTATTTTTAAAGGTTTAGTGTAAATTTGAATTTATTCATTTTTACCCCTGCAATGAAAAAACATAAAGAGACAAAAAACAGATGGGGCGGAGACTGGGCTGAGAAAAAAATTGACGCATTCGCCAGATATGTCTCGGATTATATATCAATAATTCGCAGGAATCCTTTATTGAAGACAATTTATTTTGATGGTTTTGCCGGGAGTGGAGAACGGAAATCCAACATACAGTCGGAGCTGTACGAGCAGCTGATGATAACTGAAGCCGAGGAAAAGGTCTATAAAGGGACAGCGGAAAGGGTACTGAATCTGCCAAAAAATACTTTTTTTGACTTTTATTATTTCGCCGACAAGGACTCCGAATCGCTGTCAAAACTTGAAGAGAGACTGGCTGCATATCAGGGACAACTTGAAAATGAGCTTCAGTTTTGTGAAGGCGACTGTAATGAGCACATCCTGGAGCTGTCCAGAACATTAAAGAGGGAGAGCAGTTATTTTGCTCTTCTCATACTCGACCCATTTGACATGCAGATAAAATGGGAGTCAATTGCAGCATTGAAGAATACCCGCACCGATATCTGGATACTCGTACCGACAGTTGTAATTGTAAACATACTGCTCGACAAGAATGGAGAACTCCGGAATTTTCATAAGCTGCAACCATTTTTTGGGATGACCGAGAAAGAGATAAAGTCGTACTTTTCTGCCGAAGAAGAAGATGCCATACAGATTGACGAAAAGGACACCGTCAAAAAAATCAACAGGCAAATTGAGAAAATCTCTGGACTATATGTCAGCCAGCTCAAAACTATCTGGGCCAATGTAATTGAAGAGCCCATCTGCCTCAAAAACCCCGATGGTACCAACGTCCTTCATTTCATTTACGCTTCCAACAACACAAACACTCTTAAAATCGCAAAGGAAATTATCCGGAGTGCTTAACTCAAATATTCATTTTTATCCATGCAAATCCATATTTGTATTTTAGATTTACATGGATGGGACACCCTAATCTTGGTCGATAAGATTAAAGACTGATTCTCTATAAGTATCGCGAAGCCGTGCAGGATTGCAAAAAGGTTAAAAGGCCGTAGAAGCAAGGCGCTAAGGTTTTTTTATGCGCAGCGTACATTTGGTACGTGAGCAATAAAAAATCCGCAGTGCAACGAAGCAACTGCGGAATTTAAACCTTTGAAGGTGGTGCCACCAGGAATCGAACCGGGGACACAAGGATTTTCAGTCCTTTGCTCTACCAACTGAGCTATGGCACCTTGTCATTAGGGAGTGCAAAAGTAGCACTA
>JAAXVX010000185.1 GCA_013335275.1 Bacteroidales bacterium | reverse complement strand
ATTCTTTTAAGTTTGTAGAGATTTTATGCTGGACTTCATTAAAATAGATTTTATAGACATACTGGATATCTTTCTGGTGGGTCTCCTCATATATCAGGCATACAAACTCATAAAAGGCACTGCTGCCCTTAATATATTTACAGGAATAATTGTCTTCTATTTTATATGGCTCGTTGTAAAGGCGCTCCATATGGACCTTTTGAGTGCAATTCTCGGGCAGGTAATCGGAGTGGGCGTTCTGGCCCTTATTATTCTCTTTCAGCAGGAGATAAGAAGGTTTTTACTCCGTCTCGGTACCAGATACATGGACTCAAGGCAGCAGCTGAGGCTCATTAATGCGTTTCTAGGCAAAAAGAAGAGAGGAATGTCTCTCGAAGTTCTGGATGAGATTACCCTTGCGTGCAGAAGAATGGCCGAAACAAAAACGGGTGCCCTTATTGTTCTTTCTCACAGCTCGTCTCTTGAGTTTGTTGCAGAAACCGGTGACAGGCTTGAGGCAATAGTTAGCAGGAGACTTATAGAAAATGTTTTTTTTAAAAATGCACCTCTTCACGATGGCGCAATGATTATTTCCGACGAAAAAATTATTGCCGCAAGATGCACGCTGCCAATTACCGAAAACCCGCATATTCCTGCACACCTTGGAATGAGACACAGGGCTGCGCTTGGTCTCTCTGAGCAGAGCGATGCTGCAGTTATTGTAGTATCCGAGCAGAGAGGAGAGATATCTTATGTGCGCAACGGAGAGATTAAAGTTATGAAAAGCATTAACGAACTAAGGCTCGCTATCGAGGATTCCTATAAATAGTCCTGACCTCTTCCGGGACCTCAGCAATACCTTTGTTCAGCCGGAATTTCTCCTCCTTTCCTTTAATAATACGCTTAATGTTGCTTATATGCGTCAGCCATATAACAATTGCAATTATGATGCTGAATATCTTGAGCGTGAGGGTTACTTTGGGGTCGAGCCAGAGTGCAAACAATGAGTTTACAAAGAAAGGGAAGAGAGTAATTGATATTATTGCGCTAAGGGAGACATAACGGGTAATCAGGAACATAATGAGAAAAATGCCAAAGCAGATAAGTACAGCATACGGGTGAATCGCCCACAGAACTCCGGTTATGGTTGCAACGCCTTTCCCTCCTTTAAACTGATGAAGAACAGGGAATATATGACCGAGAACAGCCGTAAGACCCAAAACAATCTGAGCTCCCACAAACATATTTGTTCCCGTTTCGAAGCTTGTAAAATGTGCCAGACTCGCTCCCGCAACACCTTTAAAAGTATCAAATAAAAAAACAAAAAGAGCGGGTTTCCACCCCAGAACTCTCTGAACATTATTCGCTCCCGGGTTCTTGCTGCCATAGTCCCTTACATCTATTCCATAAAAGAATTTTCCAAATCTTATGGCCGGAGAGAAAGATCCGATTATGTAGGAAAGAGGAAGAAGGAGCAGATACCAGAGGTGCATTTTATTATTTAATTTTATGTAAAGTTATAAACTTTTATCTTTGTAACCATTATTCCCCTTATGAGCAATATTTCCAGATTAGAACAGAAATTGGGTTTCGACAGGATTCGATCAATGATTGAGTCCCGCTGCTCAACTGTATCTGCCAAAAACCGGGCAGTTGAGGCGAAGTTTCTGACAAATTCTGAGGAGATAGCCAGGATGCTGTCACTTACAGACGAAATGAGAGTCATTATCATGCTCGAATCCGGCTTTCCGGATTCCGGATACGTAGACACTCTCACTTTTATCAAGCAGCTTGAGCAAACCTCGTTTTACCTCGATACTGTTTCCATATACCGGCTAAAACAGTCTCTGGAAACTATCCGGGCCATATCAAATTTCTTCAGAAACAGCAAAGACGGAAGCTACCCATATCTTAAAAAGATGGCAGAACCGGTTGTGCAGTTCCCGGAAATAACCAGAAGAATAGATGCCATCCTGGATAAATTCGGAGAGATTAAAGATAACGCCAGTCCTGAACTTCAGAATATTCGCTCGTCCATAAGAGAAAAAGAGGGGCAGATTTCCAGAAAAATAACATCTATATTAAAGAGAGTACAATCCGAAGGCCTTGCAGACGAAGATGCAACCGTTTCAATGAGGGATGGAAGAATGCTTATTCCGGTCTCTACAGCAAACAAAAGAAAAGTTCCCGGTTTTGTTTTTGACGAATCCGCTTCGGGTAAAACGGTTTTTATTGAGCCAATAGAGATTGTTGAACTTAACAATCAGGTTAAGGAGCTCCATTTTGCCGAACAACGCGAAATTCTGAAAATTCTTGTTGATTTTTCGGATTTTCTAAGGCCATATCAGCCCGAACTTTTAATGTCGGCAGAATTCCTTTCGGAAATAGATTTCATCAGAGCCAAAGCTATGCTGGCTATTTCGATGCAGGCAGGAAAACCCATTATATCAAACGAGCGGCAGCTTAATATTCAGCGGGGAAGACATCCGCTGCTTGAAGCTACACTAAGAAAAGAGGGAAAGGAGATAGTACCTCTCTCAATGTCGCTGAACAAGGATAAACATATACTTCTTATATCGGGTCCCAATGCCGGAGGTAAATCGGTTTGTCTTAAAACAGTTGGACTGCTTCAGTATATGCTGCAAACCGGATTACTTGTTCCTGCTTCAGAAATTTCGGAATTCGGCATATTTAAAAACATATTCATAGATATAGGGGACGAGCAGTCTATCGAAAATGACCTCAGTACATACAGTTCCCACCTCACAAACATGAGGGATTTCCTTATGGGTGCCGATGAAAACAGTCTGATTCTCATTGATGAGTTTGGTGCCGGTACAGAACCAACAGCAGGCGGGGCAATTGCCGAAGCGATCCTTAAAGAGTTCGACGAAAGGGGATGCTTTGGAGTAATCACTACACATTACAGCAACCTTAAGTTCTATGCAAGCAGCAGCAGGGGAGTCATTAACGGAGGAATGCAGTTTGATGTTCAGAATATCAAGCCTCTTTTTAAACTTGAAATAGGAGTTCCGGGAAGTTCTTTTGCATTTGAACTTGCAAGAAAAATAGGTTTGCCGGCAGAGGTAGTGAAATTTGCCGAGGAACGGGCCGGAGGAGATTTCATTGACCTTGAACGACACCTTAAAAAGATAGCCAGGAATAGGCGGGCGATGGATGAAAAGCTGGCAAGAATTAAAAATACCGATAAGACTCTTGAAAACATAACCGAGAAGTATCAGAAAGAACTTACGGATATTCAGGCTATGCGCAAAAGCATACTTGACCAGGCAAGAGAGGAGGCAAAAGTGCTTCTTGCCGATGCAAACCGCCAGATTGAGACAACCATAAAGGAGATAAGGGAGAGTCAGGCCGAAAAAGAGAAAACCAAAGAGCTAAGACGAAATCTCGAAACCTTCAACATGGAGGCAATGAAGGAAAAGGAGAGCGAGACGCATGACCGGATTGCGTTTAAAATGGAGCAGCTAAAAAAGAGAAAAGAGAGAAGGGAAGAGAAAAAAACGGAAAGGGAAAAGGGGAGAGGCTCTGCTGCAGATGGAACCGCCATTCCGGTTAAAAAGCCGGTTTCTTTAGGTGAAATTGTTGTGGGGGATAAAGTAAGAATCAAAGGCGGGGACCTCACCGGCGAAGTACTGAGAATCGACGAAAAAGAGATGAATGTTGCCGTTGGGAATATTATCAGCAAAATAGCAAAGGATCGCCTCGAAAAGATATCCAACCGAGAATTTGGGGAGCTCTCTAAAAGCGGTTTACAAAAAAGTACCTACAACAG
>JAAXVX010000184.1 GCA_013335275.1 Bacteroidales bacterium | reverse complement strand
CGGCAATCAGTCCTGCAACTGCAAGAGACATAACAAAGGCAGGTACTCCAAGCAGGATTTTTACAAATTTTCTGTCTTCAAATTTTGGCAGCCACAATACAGTGATATATGCAAAAAACGGAAATGCGGGGAGCATGTAAACCTGAATCTTGGAACTTACTAAAGACAATACGGTAAATGTACTCAGGGCTATCACCAGGAAAAATTTTTCAAGATCTGTTGACGATACTTTTTTTATAAGCCCGGCAACCAGAACGCCAATCATAAGGAAGGCCCATGGTGCCAGAGAGTACCAGATGGCTATCATGTAATAAAAGAATGGCTCTTTATGATGGAAAGAGTCTACGGCCCTGTTTATTGTCTGATTAAATAAAAGATTGTTAAGATATTCAGGTCCCCCTTCGAGGAAAACGCCTGTGAACCAAACCGCGCAAAGGCCAATCAGTACCCCCAGGGTCTTCACTCCCCAGTAACGGCCAATAGATTTGATGTCTTTTTTTACAATTAAAAAAAGAATTGTAGATACCAGCGGAACGAGAATTCCTATTGGACCTTTCGAGAAGATGGCCATGAATACATATAGCGGAAAGAGCCAGCTATCCCGTTTTTTCGCCTCTCCCGAATATATACGGAAAAAGGTGTACAGCGATAAAACGATGAACATGCACATAAGCATATCCATCCTGAGTACTACGGCCGATCCGATGAAAAATACACTTGTCAGCAACATTATCTCTCCTGCGAGACGACTTTTTTCCGGTACAATTTTTCCGATCCATTTGCCCATTATGTATATTATTACAAGAGCAGGAATATATGAAAACATTGCAAGAAAAAGCATGCTGTGGGTTCCGAACAGAGTTTTGCCCAACATCACTATCCATAGATAAAGAGGCGGTTTGTCGGCATAATTTATCCCGTGATTTGTAAAGGTAAAAAAGTTGCCGTTGCGAAGAGCTTCATCGGCAATGCTCATATAGCGCAGTTCGTTGTTGCGGGTAAAATCACGGAACACGAACATTGGAATCACCGCCAGTATAAACAGCAGAAACCGGTATTTTTTTATAAAGGATAAGACGTTATTCATAAACGATATAATGGAATTTGACTTAGGGAGCTTGTTGATATTCTTTATTCTGTTTCTTGTAAATTGCAATATTACGGATATATGCGATAAAACCTGCTGCCTGACCGAGAATCAGGATAGGATCCTGCCGGATAATTGCATAAACAATAATTACCATAGAACCTGCAAGGCTTATAATCCAAAACCCAATCGGAAGCAGGGATTCTTTCCTTCTTACAGAGTATATAAGCTGGTAAACAAACCGGAGAGTGAAAACTATCTGGCCTGTTGACCCAAAAATGAGCAGCCACAAAGGAACATCTTCATTTTTGAGAAATGTATTAATAAAATGTGCAGCATCTCCCGATGCAAGAGCTATGGCAACAGGAGGAGTTAAGATGAGAAGATACCTTAAAACAGCAGGAACCTTTTTCCACACCCCTTTTGCATTAAGGTTCCAGATATAGATATAATATGCAATTACCTGCCCGAGGATTATTGCGAAGTCCTCTCGCAGCCACCCGTAAATAAAAAACAGATATGATGCAATTATACTCAGAATCCAGAAAATTGAAGGAGACAGAACTTTTCGGGCTCTTTCTGAGAGTATCCACTGCAGCACAGTGCGTGCGCCAAAGAAAAACTGGGCAAGCAGCCCAATAAGGTAAACTACCATTAGTTGAGGTTGTTATCGGCAACACTATAATTTATATAGCGTTTTTTCATCCATCTGTATGCGAAACAGTCAATAAACGGGCCAACAAGACGATTTGCAAGGTTATATTTTGATACTCCCGCAACTCTGGGAAAATGTTGTACAGGTACCTGTTTAACTGTTCCGTTCTGCAACATTATAAGTGCTGGCAAAAATCGGTGCATTCCGGTGAATAGGGGAATCCTCTTCGCATAGTCGGTACGGATTATTTTTAACGGACATCCGGTGTCTTCTATTCCATCTTTTGTCATGAATCTGCGGAACCCGTTTGCTATTTTTGAAGACATACCCTTAACAAAAGAGTCTTTCCTATTTGCACGAATACCCATTACCATTTCATAATCATTCACATGAGGAATGAGAAGATTGAAATCTTCCGGTGCTGTCTGCAAGTCGGCATCGATATAACCGGTAAATTGAGAAAAGGCAGCGTCAATTCCGGCCTTCACTGCAGTACTCAAACCTCCGTTTTTTGCAAGGTTTAAAAAGAAAAACCCATTCTGACGGCTGCAAACCTCTTCGATTCTCTCCCGGCTTTTGTCTTTTGAGCCGTCATTTACAAACAATACACAGGCAGGAAATTGTGAAGATTGAGAAATAAATTTTGACAACCTCTCTTCAAGAGCATAAATGTTGTCTTCCTCGTTATATACAGGAACTACTATTGTCAGCTTATAATCAGCAGTTTTATTCATAAATTCTACAAACTAAATGTGCGCAAATATAATTACAAATGATTGTTTTTTTAGTATTTTTGGTGATAATAGGTTAAACTCATAATAAGCGATGTTAGATTTTAATAATACGGAAATTGCTTTTTTATCAAAGAGCAACAACGACTTGAGGAACGCATATTTGCTGTATTCCACAATTGCCAGTCCGGCGTTGGTAAAAGGTGCAAAAGGTATTTCGGAGTTTGCCCTGAAAATGGGCGTTCCTGTGGGCTGGGCAGTGAAACCAACTCTTTACCGCCAGTTTGTAGGAGGAGAGACTCTTGACGAGTGTACAAAAACCGTTGAGATACTTTCCCGTGAAAATGTAAAATCGGTACTCGACTATTCGGCAGAAGGAGGCAAGGAACTGGGCGATGTCGAAAGGGCATATCAGGAGACAATCAGGTCAATCGATTATGCAAAGGGCAATTCCAATATTGCATATACAGTATTCAAGCCAACGGCGATGGTTGTAGGTCCTGTTCTGGAAAAGGCTTCCGAGGGATCACATCTTAATGATATTGAAAAGACGGAAATGGATAATTTCCGCACAAGAATCTTCTCTTTATGCCGTCGTGCACACGAAAACGGTGTCAAAATACTTATTGATGCCGAACATTATGCCACTCAGGACATCATTGACAAGATAACCGAGGAGGCAATGGAGATGTTCAACAAGGAAAGGGTTATCGTTTTTCATACTCTTCAGATGTATCGCCACGACAGAATTGCCTATCTCAAATATCTTCATCTGGAGGCAAAAGGGAAAAACTACAAACCTGGGATAAAGTTTGTAAGAGGTGCATATATGGAAGAGGAACGCGAGAGGGCAGGAGTGCGCGGATACCTTTCTCCGATTCACGCTACAAAAACAGATACCGACCGCAGCTACGATGATGGGTTGCGTTATGTAATTGATAACATAAACGATTTTGAACTATTCAGCGGAACTCATAACTACGAGAGCAATTATTTGCTCGCAAGTCTCATTCTGGAGAAAGGATTGCCTAAAAACGATCCGAGAATATTCTTCTCACAGCTTTTCGGAATGAGCGACAACATCTCCTTTGCACTTGCCCGCGAAGGATACAATATTTGTAAATACATACCTTATGCTCCGGTAAAAGATGTCCTTCCTTATCTGCTCAGACGCGCCGACGAAAATACCTCAATGGCAGGTCAGACCGGCCGCGAACTTTCACTCATTAAGGCTGAAATGAATCGCAGAAATATGCGGCTAATTTAATTTTTACTAACAAAACAAAACTTATTCATTATTTGTTAG
>JAAXVX010000183.1 GCA_013335275.1 Bacteroidales bacterium | reverse complement strand
CCGAAAGTGCAACCGGCTCTCCAATGTCACCGCTTTCGCGAATGCTCTGAACTATCGGAATCTGGCCAAGCAAAGGAATACCAAATTTTTCAGCCATCCTCTTTCCTCCATCTTTGCCAAATATATAGTATTTATTGTCCGGAAGTTCTTCCGGAGTAAACCATGCCATGTTTTCCACAAGACCAAGAACAGGTTTGTTGATGTCTTTCTGGCGGAACATATTTACGCCTTTCTCTACATCGGCCAAAGCTACTGCCTGAGGTGTGCTCACGATAATTGCTCCCGAAAGAGGGATGTCGTGCACAAGTGAAATATGTATATCGCCTGTTCCCGGAGGAAGGTCAATGAGAAGAAAATCGAGTTCGCCCCATTTAACCTGAAGAATCATCTGCTTTAGAGCATTGCTTGCCATTGGCCCTCTCCAGATGAGAGGTTGCGAGGGGCCGGCAAAATACCCGATGGACATCCATTTTACCCCATATTTCTCTATAGGGATAATCATATCCTTTCCGCTCGAATCGTCTACCAGCGGTTTTTCGTATTCCGTTGCTGTCATCTTGGGAACAGAAGGTCCGTAAACATCTGCATCGGTAAGACCTACTTTGTATCCTGCTCTGGCTAAGGCTACTGCCAGATTAACGGCAACAGTGGATTTTCCAACTCCCCCTTTGCCCGAAGCAATGGCGATAATGTGACCGACATTCGCAAGAGCATCATGGCCGAGTTCCATGTTGAGCCTCTTTTCAATCTTCCTCTCCCGCACAAGTTCCATTATTGATATTTTGAAATCTTCGCCCGGAAATGCATTCCTGATAGCTTCTTCACAACTCTTCTTAATTGAAGACGAAAAAGGGTCCGGCGAAGGAAAAACCAGCTTAAGTCTCACCTTTCCATCCTCAACCTTAATGTCTTCAACTATTCCCAGTGACACCACATCTTTCTCTCTCACCGGATGCATAACACCCATAAGCGCAGATTCAATCCTGTTTTTATCCATATTTTCCCTGATTAATTAACACTGTGGTATTTATAGCCCCGCAGTGCGATTAAAATAATATTCAATGATTATTATCAACAAAGATACCGGTTTTTTGTTGTCCCGGCGGCGAATTGCGTTTTTTCTGACATCAATACACTGCCAACTAATTGATGAGGGCTTGTGCGTCCTCGCTCGCTTTGCTCGTTCCGGCCTGAAAAAACAAGGAGCGCAGGTTTTCCTGCGCTCCCGGCTTATGTTTTACGACAAATGCGTTAAAAATCTATTTAGCAATAGTCATCTCTTTCAGCAAATATCCTGCGCCGCCGAATTTGTCCATAATGAACAGTGTATAGCGAATATCAACGCTGATTGTGCGCTGGAGTGACGGTTCGAAAATGATGTCACCGCTCATTGCTTCCCAGTTGCCGTCGAATGCTGTTCCTATAAGTTCGCCTTTGGCATTGAGAACAGGGCTTCCCGAATTACCGCCTGTAATGTCGTTGTTGGTAAGGAATGCAACAGGCATTTCACCGTTTTTCATTGCATACTGGCCATAATCCTTTGCCTTATACAGCTCTTTGAGTTTTGCAGGGACAACGAATTCCCAGTTATTTGGGTCTTCTTTTTCCATAACACCTTTAAGGGTAGTTACATGTTCGAATAAAACTGCATCTTTTGGAGAGTAGTTAAGAACTTGTCCGTAGCTGAGCCTCATGGTTGAGTTTGCATCCGGATACATTGCCTGTCCCTTTTTCATTTCAAGCAAACCTGCGATATAGGCTTTCTGACCTTTGGCAAGAGTAGTACCAACGGCCTGTAATTCTCCGAAAGTTTTTCCCATAACCACGTTGATTGATTTTGCAGCAGCAAGTGCAGGATCGGAAAGGAGAGCATCGATGTTGCCATTCAGGGCAGCCTTAAACTTCTCCTGAGAAGCGAAAACAGATTTTTCGAAAACGAAGTCGACATAAGCGTCGATATTTCCTCCGAACTGGGTATCTATTGCTTTAAATACATCCGGACGATCAGCCGCTTTCACCTTGTCGCGATACACATTAAGAAGGGCTTTTGCCACCTTCTTGTCTGTTGCAGGAGAATAATCCTTGTAGAAAGATTCAGTTCTCCTCTGCGCCATTGCAAGAGTTTGTTTGGCTCTGTCTGTTTCGCCTTTGGAAATAGCATCGGCATAGGCCACGAAAGCACTTGCCACTGAGAATACCTCAATATTGTTCAGTGCTTCGCGTGTGTACGAGCTAAGGGTTAGTGCCTCTGCTCTTTTAGCAATTGATGAGTTGATATTGTTAAGAGCTGTTCCGTATTTTTCAATGCGGGCCTTGTCTTCGTTAACCCATTTGGTGAAGGTTCTCTCTTCTTCTGCACGACGTTCCTGAACTCCAAGTTTTGCAAAAGTTTCGTTCATGCCAATTGCCTTTTTCCAGAAGTTTGAAGATCCCGAATATTTGCTCGCATACTGAAGGCGAATCTTAGGGTCAGCAACCATATCTTTCATAAGCACATCCTGACGGACACCTCTTACATAGATTGAGATTGAATTAGTTATATCGCTCATCTCCTTAACCTCGGCAGAAGTCATAAAACGGTTTGTTCTTCCGGGATAACCGATAATCATGGCAAAATCCTTTTGTTCAACACCTTTTAAAGAGATTGTAAGATGTTTTTTAGGCTGATAAGGTATGTTGTCCTTTGAGTAGTCGGCTGGGTTATTGTCTTTGTCTGCATATACGCGGAACATTGAAAAGTCACCGGTGTGGCGCGGCCACATCCAGTTGTCGGTATCTGCTCCGAACTTGCCGATTGATGAAGGGGGAGCTCCTACAAAACGGATATCGGTGTAGGTCTTTGTAATCATCATTAAGTATGTGTTTCCGCCAAAAAATGAAGCAACTCTTCCTTTAAGGAATTTATTGCCGGCAATTGCCTTAGCTACGAGTTCATCTGAAACAGCGGCAAGTGCTTTTGCGCTTTCTTCCGGTGTGGTTGCTTTTGCAACTGCATTTTCCACATCTTTGGTCACATCAATTATGTTCTCAAGGAATGTAACTGTGAGGCCCGGAGAAGGAAGCTCCTGTTCGCGGTTCATTGCCCAATAGCCATCCTGAAGATAGTCGTGCTCGACAGTGCTGAGTTTTTGGATAGAACCATAACCGCAATGGTGGTTTGTTAGTAAAAGACCCTCTTTGGAGATTATTTCTCCTGTACAGCCACCGCCAAAGCTTATTACAGCATCTTTGAGGCTGGAGTTGTTTATGTCGTATATATCTTTAGCAGTGAGCTTAAAGCCAAGTTCCGACATTTTCTTGCTGTTTAACTTCTCTAACAGCGGGAGAAGCCACATGCCTTCATCCCCTCTGAGCGGGCTAAAAGAGAGGAGTATAGCGCCCAAAATTAAAAGACTGATTTTTTTCATTTAGATGTTATAAAATAATTAGTTAGTGTGATTGGTGACAAAGATATATTTTTATTTGTACATTTATTCATCCAAAAGGGGCAAAAAACATGGCTCTTCCTCTTAAAATAGTTATCGTTACAGATAAGTTCAAAGGAAGTCTCAAATCTTCTGAGGCTGCCGAAATCATTAGTGAAGGCTTGCGGGAAGGATTCGGGCGGGAGCTTGAAATTAAAGTTATACCTATTGCCGACGGAGGTGAAGGTTTTCTGGATACAATCGCCGGGGCCATTGTTTGTGATGAAATAAAAACAACTGTTTTCGATCCGTTGGGAAGGAAAATAAACAGCAGCCTGCTCATGTCCGAAGGCAGGGCTATTATCGAAATGGCAAA
>JAAXVX010000182.1 GCA_013335275.1 Bacteroidales bacterium | reverse complement strand
ATTGACGATGAGTCATCAAAGGGGACTCCGGGTCAGGCGGTCTTTGTTCCGGCAAACTCCAGTCAGTATATAGAAAACACAGGAGCCGGAGATTTGATTTTCTTGTGTATTGTCAACCCTGCATGGAGAAGCGGGGATGAGGCGGTATCCGTACAATTTAGCAATATCAGAAAAGGATAGCTATTATTAAAAAAACGCTAAATTTATATGCCGATATTAAACCCGGCAATTTTTAGCGAATGAAATCGGACGATATATTGCTTGAACTCAGGAAATTTGTAGCTCCTGAATATGTTTTTGGAGTGGACGCAAGGTTTTTGGCAGGGAGTTATTGCAAAAGGCTTGGTGCCGAGAGAGTTTTTGTTGCAACAGATGCCGGAATGAGAAAGACGCCATGGCTGCAAGAACTTGAGAACTCTTTGCAGGAAGAGGAGATTGACTATATTGTTTTTGACGATATTTCGCAAAATCCCCGCGATTTTCAGGTGATGGCCGGAGCGCAGGTTTATAAAGAGAAACAGTGTAATCTTATACTTGCCATTGGTGGCGGAAGCGTAATTGACTGCGCCAAAGGAATTGGCATAGTTGCAACTAACAACAAACGAATAACCCTGTTTGAGGGTATTGACAAAATTTCAAACCCATCACCGCCAATTATTTGTATTCCCACAACAGGCGGGACATCGGCCGATGTATCTCAGTTTGCTATTATAAATTACTTTGAACAGAGGTATAAAATGGCAATTATCAGCAAGGCGCTGGTTCCGGATGTGGCACTCATAGACCCTTTTGTTTTGCAGTCAATGGACAGTTACCTTACGGCTTGTACGGGAATGGATGCATTGTCGCACGCTTTTGAAGCATTTGTGTCTAATGCCAACTCCCCTTTTACCGATTTGTATGCTGTGGAGGCGATAAGGCTGGTACATGAAAATCTCATGATTAATATTAAGGAGCCAAATAATATTCAGGCACGGGGGAAAACTATGCTGGGAAGTTTGTATGCAGGGCTCGCTTTCTCCAATGCAAGTCTCGGTTGTGTACACTCTTTGGCGCATAGCCTTGGAGGATATCTGGATTTGCCGCACGGAGAGTGTAATGCAATATTGTTGCCTCACGTTGTGGATTTTAACTTTAATTCTGCTCCCGGCAGGTATCGCAGAATTGCAGATATAATGGGAGTTGAAACACTTAACCTGTCAGATAATCAGGTTAAAACACACATGACACAATATCTGATTAGTTACAGGAATGCCCTTGGAATAAAAGATACCTTAAAAGACAAATCGGTTACTCCCGACATCATTCCTGCTTTGTCAAAAAAGGCAATTATGGACCCGTGCAATGCTACCAACCCAAAATCGCCGGTTTCCGGGGATCTGGAGTTTATTTATAAAGAAGCACTTTAGCTATATGGAAGAAGACTGGAGAAACAAGCGGAATCAGATTATAGGACTTGGCGACAACTCTTATAAGAAGAGCTATTACCCTCAGCTACAGGAGAAGATTGCAGAAATTGAGCGTTCGTATTCAAATCTGATAAGCTTGTTTAACAGCATTAATGATGCTGTTATCATCCACGATGAGTATGGAAAGTTGTATCAGGTCAATAAGAAGGCGAAGGAGCTTTATAATATCGATGACGCCGATTTGGAAAATATTACTCTGTATGACATCTCCTCCAGCCGTAACAACCTTGATGTTATTCCGGAACTCTGTAAGACGGTTATGGATGGAGAGACTCCTGTTTTCGACTGGATATTACTGAAATACAGGACAAAACTTGAGTCATATGTACAGGTGTCTTTAAATACTGTAATGTGGTACGGAGAAAAAAGAATTGTTGCTGTTGTTCGTGATTTTACCGAGAGGATGAAGTTTGAGATGGAGATAGTTGCTGCAAAGGAGAAGGCCGAAGAGGGAGACCGGTTAAAAACAGCATTTCTTCACAATCTATCTCACGAGATACGGACCCCATTAAATGCGATATGCGGATTTGCCGATTTCCTTTCAGAACCATCTATTACAGAAAGTGAGAGAAAAAAGTATATTTCAATAATTCAGAAGAGCAGTACTCAGCTTTTGTCTATAATAACAGACATACTTACAATATCTTTTCTGGATACAATGCAGGAGAGAGTGAATAACGAAAAAGTATGTATTAATGAGGTTATAAGAGAGTTGTATACTATATTCAGCTCCAGGGCATCAAATTTGGGACTTATATTGCATACAAAGACTCCCCTTGAAGATGAGCAGTCGGAAATATTTACCGACAGGACAAAAGTCACTCAAATCCTGACAAACCTGCTGACGAATGCATTCCGGTTTACTCCGGAGGGATATATTGAGTTTGGCTATAGCCTTAAAGAGAATAACCTGGAGTTTTTTGTGAAAGATAGCGGAATAGGCATAAAGCCGGAATTCCATCAAAGAATATTTGAACGGTTTACTCAGGCCGAAATATCTATAAGTGAAAAATACGGAGGCACAGGACTTGGTCTTGCTATTTCAAAATCCTTCACAACGATGCTTGGGGGTAAAATTTGGTTAGAGTCTGAGCCTGGAAAAGGATCAGTTTTTTATTTCACGATTCCCATAAAGTTACCTTCGGAAAAGATCTAATGACAATGTTGAGATTAAACCTCTGTCTTTTTCATTTGTCTAATTAATTAATTTTGCCAATCTTTATGCGCATTGACGATACGCATTGCGTGTGGCCGTACCAAATGCAGCTAATAAATTGCTAATTAACACTACCACATAATACCTATAATTTAGAAAAAAACGATGAAGAAACTCTCTTTGCTCTTAATTGTTCTTCTGGCCTTGCCATTTTGTGTCTTTGGCCAAAAGAAGCCTCTGGACCACAGTGTCTATGACAACTGGAAAAACGTAGGCGGGTTTGATATGACCGACGATGCCAGGTACACATTGTTCTACATTAATGCCCAGGAAGGAGATGGATGCATTGTTGTCCACAATCTCGCAACAAATGAACAGAATACAATTCCCCGCGGCACATCCTATAAAGTTACAAGCGATGGCAAATTCGCAGCCTTTACTATCAAACCTAAGTTTGAAGAGAGTAAAACAGCCCGCCTCAAAAAGGTTAAGGCCGACAAGATGCCCAAGGATACTTTAGGAATTTACAATCTATATACAAAGGAACTGAAGAAGTACCCATATCTTAAAGGATTTAAGGTGGGCAAAGAGGGCAAAATCTCTCTTGCGTTCCAGACAACTCCTCCTGCAGACACATCTAAATCAAAGAAAGCTCCTAAAAAAGATAAGGACGAGGGTTCGGACCTGATGGTTTATCAATTTGCCACCGGCACAATTGATACATTAAAATATGTATCGGAGTATGACTACAGCAAAGGGGGAGACTCTCTTTTCATTGTGACAAAACCTAATTCAAAGGACTCTCTGTTCAAGGCCGGCCTCTACATCTATATCCCAAAAACTAAATCGCTCAGGAGTTTATACGAAATTGACCTTAAGCAAACTGTTAAACTTCCGATTGTGAGCTCAGACAGCAAGAGCCTTGCTTTTTATGCAAAGCTGGACACAGCAAAGGCAAGGAACAAGGACGTGTCCATTCTTTTCTTCCGGGAAGGTTTTGACAAAGCAAAGGTTGTTCTTGACAAAAACTCCAAAGGGCTTCCCAAAAACTGGAAAATAAGCGAAAACAGGTCTCTTCAGTTTGATGAACCGGCAAACAGATTGTTTTTCGGTATTTCGCCTGTTATGCCCGAAAAAGACACTACAATTGTCGATTCGGAAGTTG
>JAAXVX010000181.1 GCA_013335275.1 Bacteroidales bacterium | reverse complement strand
GATATTCGTCATGGAAATGTTCAATAGTAGAAAGAACAGGGTTTGGAGAGGTTTGGCCAAGGCCGCAAAGCGCAGTGTCTTTAATAACCCTGCTTAAGTTCTTCAGATAATCTATATCTGCCTCAACTCCCTTTCCTGAACAGATCTTTTCAAGAATTTCATGCAGTCTTTTGTTTCCAATACGGCATGGTGCGCATTTTCCGCAAGACTCTTCAACTGTGAACTCAAGGTAGAATTTTGCAACTGAAACCATACAGTCGTCCTCGTCCATAACAATCATACCGCCCGATCCCATCATTGAGCCGGCAGCAATAAGATTGTCAAAGTCGATAGGAGTGTCCAGGTGTTTCTCTGTAAGACATCCGCCCGAAGGCCCGCCTGTTTGCACAGCTTTAAATTTCTTGCCGTCTTTTATGCCTCCGCCTATTTCAAAAATAACCTCTCTGAGTGTTATACCCATAGGTACTTCAATAAGGCCTACATTGTTAATCTTACCGGCAAGAGCAAACACTTTTGTACCTTTTGACTTTTCAGTTCCGATGCTCGAGAACCATTCTGCACCCTTAAGGAAAATTGCAGGCACATTGGCAAACGTCTCAACGTTATTAACGTTGGTTGGTTTTCCCAGATAGCCTTTTTCTGCAGGGAACGGTGGTTTAACTGTTGGTTCGCCGCGCAGACCTTCCATAGATTTTATCAATGCAGTCTCTTCGCCGCAAACGAAAGCTCCGGCACCGTATCTCAGTTCAATATCGAAAGAGAAACCGGACCCCAGGATGTCTTGTCCAAGCAGTCCATAAGCCCTTGACTGTCTTGCGGCAATTTTAAGTCTCTTAATCGCAAGCGGATATTCTGCACGGATATAAACAATACCTTTTGTTGCGCCTATGCAGTAGCCGCAAATAGCCATCGCTTCAATAACCGAATGAGGGTCGCCCTCAAGAATAGAACGGTCCATAAATGCACCCGGGTCTCCCTCGTCTGCATTACATACCACATATTTCTGATCGGCTTTGTTTTTTGAAGCAATTTCCCATTTAATTCCTGTAGGGAATCCTCCGCCACCCCTTCCGCGGAGGCCGGATTTCTTCATAATGTCAATAGCCTCCTGAGGAGACATTCCTGTAATAATGTTGCCCAAAGCAGAATAACCGTCACGGGCGATGTATTCGTCAATATTTTCAGGATCAATGAACCCGCAATTTCTCAAAGCAATACGAATTTGCTTCTGGTAGAAGTTCATGTGTTTAGAGTCTTCTATATGCTTTTGGGTTTCCGGATCTTCATAAAGAAGCCTTTTTACTTTACGGCCTTTGAGTATGTGCTCTCTGACAATCTCAGCACAATCCTCAGGTTTAACCTGAGTATAGAATGTATTATCAGGAACTATCTTAACAATCGGCCCTTTTTCACAAAAGCCGAAACAACCGGTAATAACAACCTGTGCATCGTTTTCAAGCCCTAGGTTTTTAATTTCCGATTTGAGATTCTCAACAATAATTTCACTTTGCGAAGCTCTGCAACCAGTGCCTCCACAAACAAGAAGATGCATTTTAAATTGTGCCATAATCCTACTTTTTCTCGTTAATTGTTTGATAATTTGTAGGAATGATACCCTCAAGAAGCTCTCCGTTTACGACATACTTCTCCAGGATATCAATTGCTCTCTGAGAATCTACATTGCCGAAAACAACCGGATCTTTGCCGGGTACTTTTACTTCAATGGTAGGTTCTGCATAACAATAGCCCATACATCCACCTTGCGTGACAACTGCAGGAATCTTATCCTTTTCAATTTTCTCCACAAGGGTATTCATAACCGTTCTGGCTCCGGACGCAATTCCGCAGGTTGCCATAGCCACACGGATCTGAACAAGAGATTCAGGCTCGTTACTCTTTTCACGAATGTTCATTTCGTGTTCGAGATTTTGCTTCATCTTGCGCAAATCATCAAGGGATTTGATTTTGTTCATATTTTTATGATGTTATTTGAATTTTCCCTATTGCAATAATTTATAAAAGTATACATTTTAGTAACATTATCAAAAAAAAATTGTCATAAATATTCACAATCATAAGCTAAATAGTCCGAATTAAAAGTTTAAGCAATTTTGGCATACCTGTTACAGATCGTTCCCTGATATATGTCACATCCGCACCTGAAAGGGTAATTTCCGAAGGATCAACGACATATATATCTGAATTCCCTGGAACATACCTTACAAGACCCGCGGCAGGGTAAACAGCTAAAGATGTTCCAACAATTACAAGGATATCTGCAGTTTTAATAATCTCTTCTGCCCTTTCCATTTCGGGAACATCCTCACCAAAAAAGACAACATGAGGGCGGAGTTGTCCTCCTATGGGACATGTGTCTCCAATATTTATGTCGCCATTCGCTACTCCAATGAAAGAGGGGTCTTTCATGCTTCTGCACTTAAGAAGTTCTCCATGCAGGTGCAATACTCTGGAAGAACCTGCCCTCTCATGAAGGTCATCAATGTTCTGAGTTATTATATCAACATCAAAATAATTTTCAAGCTCAGCTATGACAAAATGCCCTTCGTTAGGCACGACACCGATGAGCTGCCTCCTTCGTTCATTATAAAAATTAAGAACGAGCCCCGGATTTTTCTCTAGTGCTTCAGGGGTGCATACATCTTCAATTCTGTATTTCGCCCAAAGGCCATCTGAATCTCTGAAAGTTTCAAGACCACTGTCGGCACTCACTCCTGCCCCGGACAAAACAACCAGATGCTTTTTTTTCATTTTCTCAAATCTATCAAATTTTCTCGAATCATATCAGTGAGAATCCTAATTATTGAAGCATCATTAAACGGGATATCTCCAAGCACTTCCTTTACCTCCTCTGAATCAAATAAATATTCACTCTCATTGTAAATGTATTTAAGAACAAAGTGATGATTGGGATTGGCAGATAACATTAAAAGAAATGCGTTTGCGACATCTCCCAGAGGCGGGCGGTCTATGTTGCTGTGCTGAAACCATGCTGTTACAACAGTTCCTTCTCCCACTGTGGATTCAACTTTTAAATCGCCCCCTCCCTGATTTGCAGACTGCTTGAAAAGCGGAATGCCCATTCCTACTCTGCGGGTTGTCCGGGAAGTAAAAAAAGGATCAGAAAGTTTTGCAACCTGTTCCTGAGTCATCCCTTTTCCATTATCCTCAATAATTATCTTCAACCTGTCCTCTTTAATGTTTTCATCTACGGTAAGCCGGATAAAAAATGCCCCGGCGCTCAGAGAATTCTGAATGATGTCAATTATATGAAGGGAAAGGTCGTTCATAATTAATTAATTACGGGTGGTGAAGATTTAGAGGTTATTGCGTCCCGGATTGCATTGAAGTCTAATTTTTCCGGATTCAACATTGTATACACACATCCGAAATCTTCTAAATAATGAGCATCTGAAGAACGGATAAAATTAAATTTTTCCAGTGAACGATCCATTGCAATCTGATTCGAACGAACACCTTTTCCTGATATTTCAACAGCATCCGGTTTTAGTGATGGTGGCATAAAACCCAGCTGGCTGTATATTGAATTCTGCATTTTATCAATATGTGCAGGGATAAAAATACCTCCGAGTGAATGAATAAAACTCTCTGCCTGTTCAATGGTTATATCCAGTGCATTGATAAGAAGATAATCCACCTCCTCCACAACTTCTTCATTTTCGTTTACTGCAAGCTGATAACCGAATATCTCGGGATTATTTGGAATTTTTTGAATATGTTCTTCTAAAAAAAATTGAAGAGCACCTAAATGG
>JAAXVX010000180.1 GCA_013335275.1 Bacteroidales bacterium | reverse complement strand
CCTTCGCTCCGGATTTAAATTTGCAGAATGGGAACTAAAAGGCGTTCCGGTACGGATTGCTATAGGACCAAGGGATCTTGAAAATGGAACAGTGGAACTGGCGAGAAGGGATACTCTTTCGAAAAGCTCAATGCCAAGAGAGGGTATTGAGGAGTATATTAAAAACCTGCTTGACGAAATTCAGGAGAACATTTACACTAAAGCGTTTGAATTCCGCAAGAACAGTACTCATATAGTAAATGACTGGGAAACCTTCAAAACTAAAATTGAAGAGGGTGGTTTTCTTATGTGTCACTGGGATGGAACATCCGAAACAGAGGAGAAAATCAAGAACGAGACAAAGGCTACAATCCGCTGTATTCCCCTGGAGGATGTAATTGAAGAAGAAGGCACCTGTGTTTACTCGGGAAAACCGTCAAAAAGAAGAGTGATTTTTGCCCGGTCATACTAGATTGGATTTTATTTGTATTTTTATAAAAATTTTTAATTCACTTATATTTTAAAATAGAGAAAATGTCATCAGATTTACCGTCCAGGCAGCAGGATATTTTAAAGGGGTTAAATTCCAAATCCCGCACAAAAGTTCAGGTTTTCAACCATACAATGGAGGTTTTCAATCAGCTTAAGGATGTGCTCAACGAAATGAGCAACGACCTTAATGACCTTCTGGATAACGTTAACGACAGGAGAGTGAGGCTTGAATACAGAGACAGGGGAAAATTCGAAGCCGAACTGAAATTTGCAGATGATGTCCTAATTTTTAGCATGCATTCCGATATTTTTCAGTTTGACAGGGATCACTCCATCTGGAAAACCGATTTTGTTAAGAATGATGCCGATAATGCCTATTGCGGAGTAATAAATGTATATAACTTTCTGTCGGATTCCCTGAAATACAACAGGATTGAAGACCTTGGCTATCTTGTTGCCCGTATTTTTGTGAATAAGGACAAATACTTCCTTGTTGAGGGGAAAAGGCAAAAAAGGTCGGTCAGAAGTTTTGGCAAAAGTCAGTTGACAAAAGAGGAACTGGTATCGGTTATTGAAACAGCAATACTGTATACACTCTCTTTTGACCTTCTGGTACCTCCGTTTGATTTGGTTAAAGTTGCTAGCGTAGAGCAGATTAATGACAAGATTGAAAGCGCAAAACTGCAGACAGGCAAAAGGATGGGATACAAGTACAATTCCGATGACGTACTTGATGCTTAATTTTTAATATATAGGAGAGGTTCCATGAAAAGATTATCACTATTTTTCACAGCTATTTTATTTTTATCAATTTCTCTTTCCGCTCAGGATGCAAAAACACAGATACAGGACAGACATTCAGTACCTGGTTTGTCTAAATCCCATCAGATAATATTAAACTTAACTTCACAGTTCTCTATTCCGGACATGAAAAAACCCGTGGAGGCGAAAAAGAGCAGCTGGAAAAGCGGGGCCCTTCTTCAAATGGGCTTTTCACAAATGTCTCTCACAAACTGGGCAGCAGGAGGGTATTCATCTGTGGCGCTAAATGCCTACTTAAATACTTTCAAGACATACGAGGCAGGGGATATGTTCTGGGAAAACAGGCTGCAACTTGCATGGGGGTTTATCAACTCGTTTGGGGAGAATTTTAAAAAGAGCGATGACAAAATAATTTTCGATAGCAAATACGGTTACCGGGCTTGGAAAAAGATCTTCTTTTCTACTGCATTCAACTTCCGCTCTCAGTTTTCCAATAGTTTTAACTATCCGGCAAACATAGGGAAAACACTGGTGTCCGGCCCGTTCTCACCGGCCTATTTCTCTCTTGGTGTTGGTCTCGACTATAAACCGGTAAGAGCTGTCTCTGTCAACTTTTCTCCGCTTACAAGCAACCTGGTTGTTGTTACAAAAGAATCTCTGAGGACAAAATACGGAAACAGAATTGATCAGCCGGCGAAACTGGAACTTGGTGCTCAGCTGAAAGTAGATTATAAACAGCAGCTTTCTAAAGATGTTGCAGTTGCTTCTACATTAATCCTTTTCTCCGATTTCCTTGGCAAACCGCAAAATATTAAGGTCTACTGGGATTTGTTTGTTGATACAAAAATAAATAAGTATTTTTCCGCAAACATCAGAACAAACCTTATTTACGACGACAACATCCTCATCCCGGACAAGAATAGTGTACTTGACAAGAGGGTTCAGTTTAAAGAAATTTTATCCATAGGATTCTCACATACATTTGGCCAATATAAAAAATAATGCAGGAACGATTTAAAGAGAAGTTCCTCTTTTTAACAGGGGCAATCTCTGCTCAAAACACTCAAAAGTATCCGGGGGTACTTGTTGCTGTGAGCGGGGGTATAGACTCGATGTCTATGGCCAACCTTATTCTTAAATGTCAATATCCCAATTTTGCTGTTGCAACTGTAAATTTTAACCTCAGGGGGGAAGAGAGCGACAGGGACGAAGCTCTTGTGCGCAACTGGGCAGGGGAAAACAACATAAAGTTCTATTCGAAATCTTTCGATACAGAGGGATATGCTCTTTCAAAAGGAATATCTATCCAGATGGCAGCGAGAGAGCTCCGCTACGAGTGGTTTTATGAGCTTATGGACAAAGAAGGATTTGAATGTCTTGCAATAGCCCATAATCTGAATGATACAGTTGAGACTCTGTTTATAAATATTCTCAGAGGTACAGGTGTTGACGGACTTGCTGCAATAAGAGAAGTTGTCGAAATACCTTTAAAAGGCAAAAAGATTATCCGCCCTTTACTTGGATTTACCCGTAAAGAGATTGAAGAATACGCAGTCAAAGAGGAAGTTAAGTATTATCACGATCATACTAATTTCGAAAATCACTACTCAAGAAATAAAATAAGAAATCTGATATTCCCTCTCGTTGAAGAGATAAACAGCTCTTTTTTACATACGGCGGAAAAAAGCATCAAACATTTTACTATAGCAGGAAACATCCTCAGGGATTTATATCTGCAAAAGAGAGAGAAAATAGTGGTGCCCGAAAGTTCTCCGGAAAAAACTGAATTTCTTCTTGAACCGCTTTTGTCTGAAAAATATCCCGAGTACTGGCTGTTCATGCTTCTTGAGGAGTATGGTTTTAATTCCGATCAGGTGCGGCAGGTATCTGCATCGCTAAACGGGAATCCCGGCAAACTATTTTACTCTTCTACCCATCGCGTATTGAAGGACAGGGACAAACTCATTATCACTCCCATTACTCTTCCGGAAAACGCCGGGCTCATCACTACTTCTATTCCTCTTCCGGAAAATGCCGGTGACCATTTGACCATTAGCGATATTGTGGAAATTTCTGTTTACGAGAAAACCGCTCAGTTCACGCCTGCTCCTTCAAATAAGATTTTCTTTATGGACGCCGATAAAATTGAGTTTCCGCTTTCGGTAAGAAAATGGAAAGACGGAGATAAGTTCCGCCCTCTTGGAATGTTTGGCAACAAAAAAGTGAGTGACTATCTCACCGATGTAAAGAGGGATATGTTCACAAAAGAAAACCGGTATGTACTCATTTCGGCAAAAGGACAGATACTTTGTCTGCTTGGCGAACGCATAGACGACCGGTTCAAGATATCTGCATCTACAGCCAGAATACTCGAGGCTCATCTTCTAAAGTAGATTCTCCGGCCGCGAGTTGCGACTCATTTTGTGTATAAAATTCCTTTACACGTTGTAAAATAATTTCTTTTACACTGCTCCCGGTTTACCATTAAATTGGCTCAATATTCATATCCCGGAGAGAAATTTTTAAAATCTATTGCTTTGTATATCTGCGTTTTATAAAAATGCTAGGGCGTTTTTCG
>JAAXVX010000179.1 GCA_013335275.1 Bacteroidales bacterium | reverse complement strand
AGTGAGGTCGTCTTCCGTTTCGGCTGATGGTCACTCGCAAGGCTTGCCTGTCGGGGTCTCGCTGGTCTTCTAATGCTTGACGCATTATGGAAGTAGCGATAAAGCCTCTATGACCCGTGGTCGTACAGCTCGAAATTGCAGTCGATCCAGAGGATGTAGAAAATGTGCTCTTTTCTGAATCCGACGATTCGCCCGTCGGCATTGGAAAAGCGAATGACGCTGAATTTGTCCACGTCTTCGGTCAGGCACGCGGGGCGCTTTGTTTTCATGATCTCGGCGGGCAGCTGTTCGACGCCGAGTTTTCTGTGATCCAGACTGTAAAGGTCGCGCCAGGTGAAATCTTTTCGTCTGAACAACGCATCCGCGAAGTCCCCTTTCTGCTTGTGGTTCATCGCCGAAAAGCAGAACTGGCCGGGCTGGATGTGCCGGAATGAAAAAAGAACTTGCGGCGTTTCGCGCTCCTCCGAAACGTTCGCGGAGAAGCGAGCGCCTTTCGAGATGCCGGGATGGCGTATTTTTTTAACCATTGAAGGTTAGTTCAGGCTGGTCTTGAAATGATTTTTCATTTCGTCATGAGGAATGGCGCTCGCGTTTTTCTCGTGATTCCTCCACGGCGTCTCCTCATGAGTCATTTCGCGCAGCTTCCATGCCGCGAACTGGCCGAACACTTCATAGACTTCATCGAGCAGCTCGATTTGCTCCGGGCTGAAAATCGCGGCAAAGTCGTCCTCCGGCGGCGCATAGATTGGCGCGGACTTGAAACCTTTGTACCTGTGGTAAACCTCCGGACAGACGGGGCCATGTATCCACGCTTCGATTGGTTCCTGGAAGAGAGGGGTATCGTGAAGCGCGAGGTGGTAGCCCTGAGCGTAGTAAATGAGCTTCTGAAGCTTCATGTTCGATATGCCTTCCTCGTCCGAGCCAGCGCTCAGCGCAATGAAGTACCTCGCAACGTCATGAGCAGAAGCCATCGTTTTCTCCGTTTAAGTGTCTGATTGTGCTGAAATGTACCAATTTTCACGGATAATCGTTCAAAACCTGTTGCGTACGGAACCGGATCGTACCAAACCCGGAATCATCGCTTTCATCAACTCGAAATCATCAACAGAGGTTGTGAGCTTGGCATCAGGCCGTCATTTTGAGCTTTTTCCCTTGAACCACCGGGAAAATGGAGATGGCATCGACCCTTACGATATCCCGAATCGATACTCGCTGTGACTGTTGACATCCCCCCCTCCCTCCGTACCAGCCAGTCGTTGAATGTGTGGAAAGGCGCCTGCGGCAACGCGATCATAGGGGATATCCTTATTCTCAATTATCCCTGTAATGTGGGAATATCCATAAAGACAAAATTCCAACTCTCCCTTGATTTTATTCAACTTTTATGGTAAACTTTACAAATTTCATGACAGGCCAGTCTCGCAAGGCACCGTTGATGAGCCTCACATGAAACGAGATATGAAGAAACGAACGAATAGCTTGTTAACCTCTATGAGCAAAGAATCGGAAAATGGACGGTCAATGAATTTTAAAAATACAGTAAATTTCATCCTGATTGTTGCGCTTGTGGCAACCCCGATAACTTTAGCTGTAATCGAAAAGACCGCTGCTGCATCGTTAAGTCTTATAGCATTGTCATTTGCGTTAGTTTTCTGGAATTTGGATAAATTTTCCGAATTTCAGGGGGCCGGCTTTGCCGCAAAACTTAATACAGCTGTTTCTGAAGCATACGCTGCTATTGATGAGGTGAAGTCATTAGCCATAAGTATTTCGTCACCGGTAGCATCGCTAATGGCGGTGAGT
Source organism: Bacteroidales bacterium (assembly GCA_013335275.1). Classification (GTDB taxonomy): domain Bacteria; phylum Bacteroidota; class Bacteroidia; order Bacteroidales; family UBA932; genus Bact-08. The sequence goes on along the minus strand of JAAXVX010000179.1, from coordinate 2,017 downwards.
AGCTCATTTCAATATCTGCACTTAAAGTACAAGCTGGAATATGCAGAAGAGATACGCAACAGTTTAAAAAAGCTGAAAATTTCTGACGAAAAAATCAGCTCAGCTCTATCCGCCCTTTATGACAGAGTCTCTGAGGATCATATTAAGAAAGCTCTTTGGGCGTTGAATGAGCAACTAGGCGAAGGTCAAAAACTATTCAAAAGTTGCGACGAGATTGATCCCGATTCATGGCCCTTGGATGCTATAAAAAGGGAGTCCAAGAAACTTGGCGTCAACATAGATGATAAGATTAAAGAGTACGAATATTTTGTCCAGAACAAAAAGCTTCTCACACCTGAAAACTGGCAAGGTTAACAAGGCCATCAATTTGACCCCCTTACGCTTCGCTTCAGGCGGCAAATAATGGCGGCGTTAGGTATCATATAAGAAATCAAGGTGCTCAATTATGAATGGTCAAGAAGATAAATTCGAACTCCCCCCAAAGATTGACCGATATTTAGCAACACTTTCGAAATTTTACGGCAAAGAAGACAAAAGACAATTACAAGAAATCATTGTCAATTCAAGGCCAAGGTTACACGCTGGATGGAGTTATGATAATTGGAATGGTGGCACACATGGACATGCTCTCTATTTGGCGATGCCTGAATCGATTTATCTGAAAACCGTAAATGAAAAAGCCGATTTGCAATCAGAAATAAGAGAGGGCCTCAATAAGATTCACGATATACAAAATGAATTTGTTGAAGAAGTATTCTTTGAGATGGAGGTTCCTGAAGACCACGATTGGCGAAAAGATTCAGGACTGTTGATCACGCATAATAAGGTCATTCCGGATCCTGTGGCAAGCAGGATATGGGATAGAAATTGCTTTCGTGTTTTTCTTAGTCACAAATCAGAAGAGAAAAAGAAGACGGCAGGGTTAAAAGACAAACTGAAACTTTACGGCATTTCTTGCTTTGTGGCACATGAGGATATTCACCCCACAACAGAATGGCAAAACGAGATTGAAAATGCTCTCCATACTATGGATTCATTTATTGCATTGTTGACAGATGGATTTCACGACAGCCTTTGGACAGACCAGGAAGTTGGATTTGCTTTTGGTAAGGGTATTCCTATCATTTCAGTGAAATTGGGAAAAGATCCATATGGCTTTATCGGTAAATTTCAAGCCCTAACAAGCACATGGGATAAAGCTCCTTTTGAAATTGCCAAAATCCTAATAAAGAAGGAGCCGATGCTAAATGCATACATAAATGCCATTCAAGAATGCCCCAATTATGACAGCAGTAACAAGCTTTCCGAATTATTGCCGTTTATAGAAAGACTCACCGAAAGCCAAGTTGAAAAATTATTAAAAGCATTCAATGAGAACGGCCAAGTGTACGATAGCTATGGATTCAATGGAAAAAACTCGAGATATTATGGTGAAGGCTTGCCGTACCATTTAAAGCGAATAACCAAGATTGATTTTAAGCTTTCGGCACGAGACAAGATCATAAGAGGCTAAAATTGAAAGAATACCTAACCATGCAAATTCAGCCGACGCAAAAACCGCGCGGCTGATGCAGGCGTTAGCCGTGCCCCGCACCGTACCGTGCATCCGGGCACATTTTCCACCTGATCGAACGCCACTGCGATCAGACCGTCACCATTGACATCAACGCTCTGGGCATCCCAGCTACCGTTGACGAAAGCGGCTTGGAATTCCGAATGACAGGCGGTGATTTCAGCGCCACCCAGCCGCAAACCCCAAGCATTAGAGGCTATTTGGGGATAATGGTTGTGAGTCTGGTGGCAGACCGGTATTTTGAGGCTTTACTCCTGAAGCACCAGCACGATGGACATCGCAACAATCCTCAAAAATTACCGCCATATCGCCATCGTTGGGCTTTCGGAGAAGCCGGAGCGGGCGAGCAATGCGGTGGCGCGGTACATGATTCAGGCGGGGTACACGGTCTATCCGGTCAATCCGTCGATCAGCTCCGTGCTCGGGCTGGAATGCTGGCCTTCG
>JAAXVX010000178.1 GCA_013335275.1 Bacteroidales bacterium | reverse complement strand
TTAGTGGTTTTGTTTACGAATTTTCCGTAAACAGGATGTTTAACTTTCCTTTTAACAGCAACAACAACAGACTTATCCATCTTATTGCTTACCACTACTCCTACTCTCTCTTTGCGAAGATTTCTTTCCATGACTTCTATTTGTCCTGATTTATTTCCTTTTGGCTCAATACAGTGAGCATTCTGGCAATGTTTCTTCTTGCTTTTTTGATCTGAGATAAATCATCCAATGGAGAAATAGCATGATTCATCTTCACACGCAACAGGTTTGTCTTCTCTGTCTCAATGCGCTCTTTTAGGTCTTTTGCGGACAATTCGCGTATCTCCTGTGTTTTCATTTTTATTCCTACATTAAATTATTCTGTGTAATCTCTGCGAACTACAAACTTTGTAACTACAGGCAGTTTCTGAGCACCCAAACGGAGAGCTTCTTTTGCAATCTCCAATGGAACGCCTTCTGCTTCAATAATCATACGACCAGGTGTTATAGGAGCAACAAATCCTTCCGGAGCTCCCTTACCTTTACCCATACGAACCTCAGCTGGTTTTTTGGTGAATGGTTTATCAGGGAAAACACGGATCCAAATTTGACCCTCTCTTTTCATATAACGAACTACAGCCTGGCGGGCAGCTTCAATTTGTTGGCCTGTTAGCCAGCAACATTCTGTCGTCTTAATCCCGAAAGACCCAAAAGAGAGTTGATTCCCTCTTTGAGCAATCCCCTTCATACGGCCTTTTTGCTGCTTTCTGAACTTGGTTTTTTTTGGTTGTAACATGGTTTCTTTTACAGTTTAACGATAACAGTAAATATCTTTTTTGCGCTTTGGTCAAAAGTTTTTTATAGCTAAAATATTACAGTTCAACAAAATGTCAATACTGATCATACTTTTGGCGGGTTGCAAATATACCAAAAAATTTAAATGTGCAAAAGTTATTGCACATTTTTTACACATTTTTTTTGCATCAAACAAATTGATTAAGAGCGAAGGATGAGATACGATCATTTGCCGTGTTTATGCAAAATAGTCAAAAGATTTTTGCCCCAGAACTTTGCAATATCCTCTTCGCGGTATCCTCTTTTAAGAAGTTCAATTGTGATGTTTTTCATCTTGTCGGCACCCTCAAGACCCACAACTCCTCCACCTCCGTCGAAGTCTGTGCCTATTCCCACATGGTCAATTCCTACAAGTTTAACCACATAATCTATATGGTTAGCAATATCGCTTACCGTAACTTCCTCTTTTGGCTTGTCAGAAAGGAAGAACCTGCCTGTGGCAACCTGAATGAGCCCTCCTTTTGCTGCAATAGCTTTTATTTCATTGTCCCTGAGGTTTCTGTTGTGGTTTTTAATGTTCCACACTCCGGAATGACTTGCAATTATCGGGAGAGTACTCACCTCAAGAATATCAAAAAGAGATTCTGTAGAAGCATGAGACACATCAATAATTAATTTCAGCCTGTTCATCTCTTTTACAACCTCAACCCCAAACGGAGACAATCCATGATGTTCCGGGGCGGTATCCATAGATGCATCACAAATATCGTTGTTCTTATTGTGACATAGTGTAACGGCCACTACCCCCATATCTGCGAAATGCTTCACCAGAGATATGTTTTTCTGAAATACATATCCGTTTTCAATAGCAAGAACTGCCGAGATGATGCCTTCACGTTTATTCCTGAGCAAATCTTTTGAGTTATACGCAATCGCTGCCCCTTTATAGTTTTCTGTATAGATTTTGAACTTACTAAGCTGTTCATCGGCAAAAGCAGTGGCCTGCACAAGACCAGCAGAATCCCGGTTTCCCTGAGCAACATATATAGCAAAGAAGGCGGCATCCAGCCCTCCGTCCTTCATTTTCTGAAAGGACACCTGAGGATTTGCACCTCCCGGTTTTGAATTCGGATTGTTTATCCTTAATGCTGTATCGTTGTGGGTATCTATCGTAAGAATTTTCCGATGTATTTTGTCTGCCTCCTGGGCAAGTTTTTGGTTATCCTGGGCAATAGCAGAAAAAGCAATAAGGAGAGTGGCTGCAAGCGGCAGAACACCTCTGAAAATCTGACATGTTTTAATTAGAGTCATTTTAATAATGTTGCTTAGTTGAACATAGAATAAGTTTCGGTCTCAAATGTAATTATTTTGGTCTGATTATTGAGTAGTACAGCCAAAAAGGGTAACTTTACAATCCGATGACGAGTGATTTTATGTGCAAGTACAATAAAAACAAATTTTCTAAAGCCCTTACATTAACTTTAATGGCTTTTATATTCTCTTCCTTCTCATACGCGCAAAAGCCCTTAAAAGGCTTTTCTGTGGGCTACAAAGTTGAAGGGAGAGATACTGTATATCAGATTAAACTAAGGGATACTTACCTTTTCAGCTGGCCGGAAGAGAAGAAAAAAGGGAGGGCGTGGCGTGATTTCTACAGGCTGGTATACAATTTCCGCAAAACATATCCATACGCATTAATTGCAAAAGAGAAATTCGGAATTGCCGACTCTGTTCTGAACAGCAGGAAATTCACATCCAAGCAGAAGACAAACTATATTAAGGATTTCGAGAAGAACCTGTTCAAAGACTTTGAAAAGCCCCTCAGAAAAATGACGATAACTCAGGGAGGCCTTCTTCTGAAACTTATAGACAGGGAGATTGGCCAGAGTTCCTATCAGATAATAAAGGAATACAGGGGAGGATTTAATGCCATTTTCTGGCAGGGTGTCGCAAAAATATTCGGGTCGGACCTTAAAAGGCCATATGACAAATTCGGGGAAGACAAAATAACGGAAGACCTTGTTATTATGTACCAGAACGGGACATTCGAAGATTTGTATTACTCGATATTTTAATTATTCCCGCTGCGCCACTCCATGCATTCTGTTCCGGAATCGTAGACAAGATATTCACAACCGTGAATCCACTCTCCCAGTATATAAAAGCCGGCTCCTTTATGTGTTTTATTGTTTCCGGGAGTATGGACATGTCCGAAAATAAAAAAATCCACATGTCTGTCCTGTTCTGTTATGCAGGCATATTTATATAAAGGATCGTTCTCTCCCCGGAATCTGTTTAAATTTTCACAGGTGAGCCGATTGTGTTTGGACCATTTATGAGCAAGCCCGAAAGCCCATCTCGGATGGATATTGCTGAAAGCCCACTGAAGAAACTTGTTGTAAAAAATGGACTTTAGTATCGCATAGCCCCTGTCGCCCCCAGGAAGTCCGTCGCCGTGCCCCAGACAGAATTGCTTGCCGTTTATATCTACAAAAGAGGGTTGCTCAAGAATTTTAATCCCAAGCTCTTTTTCAAAGTACCCAAAAACCCACAAGTCATGGTTCCCGCGGAAAAAATATAATTTTACGCCTCTGTCGGAAAGACGGGCAAGTGCTCCCAGAGTTCTTGTAAATCCCTTTGGAACTACATATTTATATTCGTACCAGAAATCAAAGATATCTCCCATCAGGAAAACAGCCTCCGTTTCTGCCGGAAGCCCTTCCAGCACACGTACCAGCTTTTTTTCCCTTTCCAGCGGATTTTGAAAATCCAGACCCAGATGGACGTCTGATATAAAATAGTAGAGAGACCCCTTATTTTCCATAATTACTTTAGAAAATCAAAGAAACTAAACACAAAACACCAATGATTGCGCAATATATTGCAAAGCCGGTAAGTTTCGCTTTCTTCACAAGATTAATCATCACCTTACACGCAAACAATCCGGAAACAAATGCAGATACGAAACCAAGTATAAGCGAGGTTATGCTGATGCCGGACGCTGCAGCAGTAAACTCTCCTGAAATCAGTTCAAGAAAAGCCTCTCCAAGTA
>JAAXVX010000006.1 GCA_013335275.1 Bacteroidales bacterium | reverse complement strand
TCTTGAATCACCTCCACGGCCACCGCCTCTGCGATCACGATCACCACCGCCACGACGGTCATTTCTTCCGCCTGACTGTTGTCCTCCCTGACCTGCTGAAGCATTTGCTGCCATGCCTACGTTAGGAGAAAGATCTCTCTTGCCGTAAACTTCGCCGTTGCAAACCCATACTTTCACTCCAAGAACGCCTACTTTTGTGTGGGCCTCTGCATGAGCGTAGTCGATATCTGCACGGAAAGTGTGAAGCGGAGTTCTTCCTTCTTTGTAGAGCTCTCTTCTTGCCATCTCAGCGCCGCCAAGACGACCGCTGATGAGAACTTTGATACCTTCGGCACCCATTCTCATAGTTGAAGCCATTGCCATCTTAATCGCACGGCGATAAGATACACGGCCTTCTACCTGACGAGCAATATTGTTTGCTACAATGTTGGCATCCAGTTCCGGTCTCTTAACTTCATAGATGTTAATCTGAACCTCTTTGTTAGAGATTTTCTTTAACTCTTCTTTAAGTTTGTCAACCTCCTGACCTCCCTTACCGATAATAATACCGGGACGGGCAGTGTGGATAGTAACAGTAATAAGCTTTAGTGTTCTTTCGATAACAATTTTCGAAAGTGATGCTTTTGCAAGACGGGCATTTAAATACTCGCGAATTTTAGCATCCTCAAATAGTTTGCTTGCGTAATCAGTTCCACCGTACCAGTTAGAGTCCCAGCCACGGATAATACCAAGTCGGTTTGATATAGGATTTGTTTTTTGTCCCATCTTATTGCTCCTCTTTTACGGTTTTACTTTTCATGCCAAGCACTATGGTTACATGGTTTGAACGCTTACGAATTCTTGCCGCGCGACCTTGCGGTGCTGTTCTTATGCGCTTGAGTGAACGGCCCTGTCCAACCATAATGGACTGTACACAAATATTGCCGTTTTCCAACTCTTTGCGGTCTGCTTCGTTTTTAGCTTCCCAGTTGGCAATTGCCGAACGAAGAAGTTTTTCCAAACGAATAGACGCTTCCTTTTTGGTATATTTTAAGATATCCAAAGCATGGTTCACTTCTACACCCCTTATAATATCTGCTACTAAACGCATCTTACGGGGTGAGGTAGGAACATCATTCAACTTTGCAAAAGCTGTCTGTTTCCTTATTTCTTTTTGCCTCTCGGCTGTTTCTCTTTTTCGAGCTCCCATTATTGTGACTTTTTACACATTAATTAATTAGCGATTACCCGAGTGACCTTTAAAGGTTCTTGTGGGTGCAAACTCGCCGAGCTTGTGACCAACCATATTCTCGGTTACATATACCGGAATAAACTTGTTTCCATTATGAACAGCGATGGTGTGGCCAACGAAGTCGGGTGAAATCATACTGGCTCTTGACCAGGTCTTGATAACCTCTTTCTTTGCGGTTTCATTCATGGCCAATACTCTTTTCTCGAGACTGGCTTGTATGTATGGACCTTTTTTTAATGAACGACTCATAATTCTCTATTCAGTTTAATTCCGTTATTTTTTCCTTCTTTCAATAATAAACTTCTTAGTCGTCTTCTTAGGGTTACGTGTTTTGTAACCTTTAGCTGGAATGCCTTTTCTAGAGCGTGGGTGTCCGCCTGATGCGCGCCCTTCACCACCACCCATTGGGTGATCGACAGGGTTCATCACTACACCACGGGTACGTGGCCTGCGACCTAACCATCTCTTGCGACCGGCCTTTCCGTCCGATTCTAAGTTGTGATCTGGATTTGACACTGTTCCAACTGTTGCACGGCATGTAACCAGCACCATTCTTGTTTCGCCTGAAGGCAGTTTAAGAATGGCATGAGTACCTTCTCTTGCAAGAAGCTGAGCATATGCCCCTGCACTTCTTGCCATAGCGGCACCCTGACCGGGACGCAGTTCAATATTGTGAACAAGTGTACCTAGTGGAATCTCTGATAGAAGAAGTGTGTTACCAAGTTCTGGTGCTACTCCGGGTCCCGAAGCAATCACCTGGCCAACTTTAATTCCATTGGGAGCTAAAATGTAGCGCTTCTCTCCATCTTTGTATACAACTAATGCGATACGAGCACTTCTGTTCGGATCGTATTCAACTGTCTTTACTTCGGCGGTAAAATTGTCCTTATCGCGTAAAAAGTCAATTACACGATACATTCTTTTATGACCACCACCGATATAACGCATTGTCATCTTACCCTGTTTGTTACGGCCGCCAGTCTTACTAAGTGGCTGTAACAATGATTTCTCAGGAGTAGAACAAGTAATCTCGTCAAATGCGCTAATAGCTTTATGTCTTGTACCGGGGGTAGCCGGTTTAAATTTGCGTATTGCCATAGAGTTTAAATGTTACTGTAGAAATCTATCTTATCTTCACTAGCAAGTGTTACAAACGCTTTTTTATAGTGGTTTGCACGACCTGACAACAATCCCGCTTTGGTAAAACGGCTTTTGCTTTTTCCGTGGTAGTTAACCGTATTTACATTTAATACTTTAACTCCATACATCTCCTCAACCGCTGCTTTGATTTCCAATTTATTTGCACTACGGTCAACCTCAAAACCATAACGATTCAATTTTTCGCCCTGAATCGTCAATTTTTCTGTTACTAATGGCTTAATTAATATTCCCATCTCGCTCTGCGGTTAGTTACGTCCATACTGAGCCTGCAGAATATCCTGAACACCATCTACCAAAATTAGACTGGTAGCGTTTACCACGTCGTAGGTATTAAGTTCGTTAACGGATATTACTTTGATATTTTGCAAGTTGCGTGAAGACAAGTAAATATTATCTGAATTTTCGGGAAGTACAAAGAGAATTCTTCTGGCGTTAACCTTAAGATTAGTAAAAATCTTAATCATCTCCTTTGTCTTAGGGTTCTCGAACGAGAACGGCTCAACAATTGTAAGCGACTGCTCTTTTACTTTGTATGAGAAAGCAGAGAATCGTGCAAGTTGTTTAAGCTTCTTGTTCAGTTTAAAGCTGTAATCACGTGGTTTTGGACCAAAAGCCCTTCCACCTCCAACAAATGTTGGTGATTTGATGCTACCGTGACGAGCTCCGCCTGAACCTTTCTGGCGAACAATCTTTTTGGTACTGTATGCTACTTCCCACTTTTCTTTGGTTTTGTGGGTACCCTGACGCTGATTTGCAAGATATTGCTTAACATCAAGATAAATAGCGTGATCGTTTGGCTCTATGCCAAAGATACCAGAATCCAGAGTCACTTTTTTTCCGGACTCCGTACCATCTATTTTATATACTGATAATTCCATAGACGTTTATTCCTCCACTATTACATAAGAACCTTTTGCTCCGGGAATAGATCCCTTAACAAGTATCAGATTATTCTCAGGAATAACCTTAACAATTCTGAGGTTCAAGATTTTTACCTGATCGCCACCCATTCGGCCGGCTAATCTTTTTCCTTTAAATACCCTAGAAGGCCAAGAAGAGGCACCCATTGATCCGGGAGCACGAAGTCTGTTGTGCTGTCCGTGAGTTGCGCCGCCTACTCCTGCGAAACCGTGGCGTTTCACAACACCCTGGAATCCTTTACCTTTAGAAATCCCTGTTACGTCTACCCATTCCATCTGATCGTGAAATACATCTGTTACGGTGATAGTGTCACCAAGCACAAGATCCTTAGTAAAGTCATTTGAAAACTCTACAATCTTTCGCTTAGGTGTGGTGTTTGCCTTTTTAAAGTGGCCCATCAGGCCTCCGCTGGTGTGTTTCTCTTTTTTCTCGTCATAGGCAAGCTGTACAGCGGCATAACCATCTTTCTCTTCTGTACGAATTTGCGTAACTACACACGGACCAGCCTCAATAACGGTGCATGGAATATTTTTTCCATCGGCACCAAAAACGGAAGTCATTCCGATTTTCTTTCCAATTAATCCAGGCATTGGTTGTTAATTTGGTGTTTTTTAAATTATTAGTAAATCCCGCATAAAATTTGCGGGGAGCAAAGATACGACAAAATCTTTTAAATGCAATAGGTGAGCAGAATATATGAACAAGATATTCACAATTTGAGGTTAAATTTTTACCTCACTCAAATCTATGTCAGCAGAGAATGCAGGTTAGAAACAATAAGTTTTACCGCAATGGCAAGAAGTATGATTCCAAAAAATTTCCTCATAACGTATATGCCACTCTTTCCAATTTTTCTCGAAATAAGATCGAGGTTGCTGAGTACAAAATATACAACGACAATATTAAGAAACAGAGCAACGATAATGTTCAGCACATCGTATTCCGCCCGGAGAGACAGCAGGGTAGTAAAAGAGGCCGCTCCTGCAATGAGAGGAAAGACAATCGGTACAATTGTAGCCGAGTCTGTGGGCCCGTCATCTTTGAATATCTGAATGCCAAAAATCATTTCAATTGCCAAAACCAGAAGGACAAGCGCGCCGGCCACCGCAAAGGAGGAAATATCAACCCCGAAAAGTCCAAGCATTGCCTGACCCAAAAACAGGAAAGCAACGAGGATCGCAAATGAAATTACAGCAGCATTGAGAGGACTGAAGCTTTTCTTCTTCTCCTTCATCCCTATAATTATAGGCACCGAACCCAAAATATCTATCACAGCAAACATTACTATGAATGCGCTGAATATATCCTTTATGCTGAAATTCATATGCTGAGTATTTTTACAAAGATATAAAAAAAGCCTCTTAATCTGCCGATCAAGAGGCTTTCAGGTGCTCGGGACGGGAATCGAACCCGTACGGACATTTCTGCCCACAGGATTTTAAGTCCTGCGTGTCTACCTATTCCACCACCCGAGCCCATTTCGCTAAAAATGAAAGGCTCTTTGGCGAGCACCATCTTTAAGAACTATCCGGAAGAAAAAAATTTCCGGTAATAATTTATCCAAAAAAACCTCTCCTGTTGGCGGAGAGGTTTCTTTGAAGAGCGGAAAACGAGACTCGAACTCGCGACCCTAACCTTGGCAAGGTTATGCTCTACCAACTGAGCTATTTCCGCATTTGGGACTGCAAAAGTAATAATTTTTTTACAAGCTCCAAAAATATTTCAAAAAACCTGACGCCATTTTTAAACTACCGATTCAAACTCCTTCAAAAATCTTACATCATTTTCAAAATAGAGTCTTAAATCCTTTACCTGCCATTTGAGCATGGCTATTCTTTCAATACCCATTCCAAATGCAAATCCGGAATAAACTTTACTGTCAATGCCGTTTGCCTCTAAAACATTCGGGTCTACCATTCCGCATCCCATGATTTCAAGCCATCCGGTTCCTTTGCAAATATTACAGCCGGCACCTTTACAGATGTTGCAGCTTACATCCACCTCGGCACTTGGTTCGGTAAATGGGAAATACGATGGTCTTAACCTTATCTGACTGTTTTCTCCAAACATCTCTCTCGCAAAAAGCAAAATAGCCTGTTTAAGATCGGCAAAAGAGACACCTTTATCTATATAAAGCCCTTCCACCTGATGGAAAATACAGTGTGCCCGTGCCGAAATAGCCTCGTTCCTGAACACTCTGCCCGGACACATAATGCGGATTGGAAGCTTCATGTTTTCCATTGACCTCACCTGCACAGAGCTTGTATGCGTACGAAGAAGTACGGGGTTTTCGCCTTCAGATATAAAAAATGTATCCTGCATGTCGCGTGCCGGATGCTCCGGAGGAAAGTTGAGCGCTCCGAAAACATGCCAGTCGTCTTCAATTTCCGGCCCCTCTGCAATTGCGTATCCAAATTTATTGAAGATTGACAATATTTCCGCTCTGGTAACAGATATAGGATGCCTCGAGCCCAACTCAAGATTATCTCCCGGTTTTGTAAGGTCATACTGAGGGTCTTCTGCCTCCATGCCCTCTTCCATCATAACCTTTAACTCATCTATTTTTTGTGTTGCAGCAACTTTCAGTTTGTTGAGTACCTGTCCGAGCTCTCTTTTCTGTTCGGGCAGAACATCACGGAACTCGTCAAAAAGTTGAGTTATTGTCCCCTTTTTTCCAAGCAACCGAACTCTTATCTCTTCAATCTCCTGCTCTTTTTTTGCCGCAAGTTGCTCTATTTCTGCAAGCAACTTTTCAATTTTATCTCTCATCTTTCAAAAATTTGAGCTACAAAGGTAATAATTCTTTTATTGCTCTCTCCAATTGTGGGTCTTTAGACTCAAGTCTGTCTTTAAAAGTATTCTTTACATAAATATCCGGAACAACTCCCGACGACTCAAGGTCCTTTCCATTAAGTGAATAGCAACCCCACGCAGGAAGCCTTACACTTGATCCGTCCACAAGGCGCACTCCCGAAGTAAAGATAATCCATCTGTAGGTTTCTGTTCCCACCAGCTTGGCAATCGAAAGAGTCTTTATTCCGTTTGAAGTAACTTCGGCGTCACTGAGGCTTCGTTCATTTATCAGCACAATAATCGGCCTGTCGCCCGGTGTGACATTCGGATGTGTATTTATCTGATTATTCCTGTAACTCCATTTGAAGTGCTGTTTCTGGCTCAGGAAGTCAATTACCTCCTTATGCACATTTCCGCCGTTATTAAAGCGCAAATCCAGTATGAGCGCTTCCTTGTGCACAGCGTATGTGTTCATGTCCACAAGGAAATTGTTGAGCGCCTCCGGAGACATATCTCTCATGTGCACATATGCAATTTTGCCGCCGCCAAGTCTGTCCACAACAGAGCGGTTGCTGTCTTCCCATTCTGTATAGAGCAGCGAACGGATATCACCTGAAGACATAGTGTGAAGCCTAACGTCGAATTCCGGATTTCCATTTCCTTTTACTGGCCTTGCAAACCTCAGCACGATTTCGTCTCTTCCTGCCGGAGAGACAAAGTATTTCTCTCTGTTTGTCTTTTTATCGACTTTTATTCCGTTTACGGCCACAAGTTCGTCACCCTTCATTAGCGGATTCCCGGAAAAATCGGCTTTTGAACCGCTTACAATTCTATCCAGAATATATGGTCTATCGTTGTCAAACATTAATCCTGTTCCGGCAGAAATATACTTTACAGGAGTATCTTCGTCTTTGCCGAATGTACTGAAGCCCATGTGCGAAGAGTTGAGTTCATTGAGCATGTCATTGAGTAATGTCCTGAGTTCGTCCCTGCTCTTTACAAGGGGAAGAAAACCTGCATAGTAATCCTTCTTGGCCTTCCAGTCTACCCCATGGAATTTTACATCGTAAAAATTCTGATCAAGAGTTGCCCACACTTCATAGAACATCTGATTGAATTCGTTTTGAATATTCTTTGAGAACGTATATTTAATTTCAATTTTTGTTGATGTTGCCGCCCCGGGGTCCAGTTTGAACAGCCCCTCTCTTCCAAGCACAAAAAGGTCCTTCCCGTTTGAAACATACCTGTAAAGAGAAACAATCCCCTTGACTTTCTGAGCAGGTTTCTCATCCCAGTCTTTCAGTTCCTGAACATAAAGTCCGTTTTCGCCTTCGTGATTTGAAACATAGAATAAGAAAGTTTTATCCTTCTGTACAAATATATACGGAGACTCCTGCGCACCTTTTTCCACAACTTTTTCATATCTGCGCTGAATATAGGCGCGGTTGATTACAACAGAAGAGTCCTTTACCGCTTCCGGTTTGCCAAAAAGTTTATCATACTCGGCACCTTCAAATGGTTTGCAAACTTTGTCGAGCGACACTTTAAAAAGCTGAAAAGACGTGCCTCTGGGGAAACTTGGAGTATATCTGTCTGCAGTAAAATAGAGATACTTTCCATCCGGAGAGAAAACCGGATCATCTTCATATGTTGCGGAGTTTGTAAGGTTAACAACTTTCTTGTCGGCAAAACTGTAAATAAACAAATCTCTTTCAAACAGATTTACGGCAGAAAAGGCCATGAATTTATCGTCGGACGAAAAACTTATACTATAATTCTGGAAAGCCCAAAACTCCCCTTTTGCAACCTCTTCAGTTTTATCATCAGCAAAATTTAATGTCATTACAGAGCCGGAGCCATTTACAAATGCCAGTATTTTCCCTTTGTGAGACCTGGTGAGGCTGCGGGCATTTGATTCAGATTTAAAAACAATCTTTTCTTCGCCCGTAACATCTGCCGGTTGTTTGAAAATATTTGTAAAACCAAGATTTGTTCTTGTGTAATAAAGAGTCTTGCTGTCGTCTCCCCAGACAACCTCACCGATTCTCTCATCTGAAGGAGTATTAATCTGCTGAACAAAGTTTCCTTTTACATCGCTTACAAACAGCAAGCCCCTGAAAGCAAAAGCCAGTTTCTTACCATCAGGCGAAACAGCTGCATCCTGAGGAGTCTCTACTTTATATGAAGCATCGTTAACCGTTCTGTTTTCCACAACTTCAATTTCCGGCTGAACAGACTTGCCGGACTGAGTGTCCGAAAGTGTAATTTTATAACCTTTCAGATAGACAATTTTTGAACCGTCTGCGCTAATTGCAGGGTACTGGACAGATTCATCAAACTTTGTTATCCATTTTTTTGCTTTTCCTTCCAGCTTAACAATATTGTCCTGACCGTTCAGTTCGTCTGATACATAGTAGAAATTGCCTTTTGTATCTGTAAGCGGCCATATATCCTTGCCAATATTGGTTGTGACTTCACGGTATTCGCTTTTTGAAGGATTCCATGAGATTATATTTGAGTTATGCTCCCCTTTGTAGCCTTTTCTTGTTGCAAACCTGTACGACTCGGTAGATTCTGTGAATAAAAACTCTCCGGTGACAGGATTCTGAACAAGATTTGCAATTGTATTAAAGTAATTAGCGAAAAGTCTTTTTGGAGTTCCCCCTTCAACCGGAACAGAATAAGTGCTTATAGTGTTATATCTGTTTGATTCAAAATATATCATTTTTGAATCCGGTGACCACGATACCGGTACATCGCCTGCATCATGAAAGGTGAGTTGTACAATCTCCCCTCCTTTAACGGGAACTACATATACGTTGTTATTCCCTGTTTCGTTTGAAGAGAAGGCAAGATACCTGCCATCGGGAGAAACTCTCGGATTTGATTCAATACCAGCCATAGATACGACCCTTAAGGCAAGTCCTCCGTCTGAAGATACTTTAAAAATATCCCCGACATAGGAAAAATAGATTGCAGAACCATCCGGGGCCAGCGAAGGTCTGGACGCGAAAATCACACTCTCTGCATTTACACTCATTGCTGCAAAAAGAGAGGTCAAAAGCAAAAAAAACTTTTTCATATTATTTGGCTGATTTAAACTATTTAGACCAGTTTACGGCACTCCTCCGAAGCGGCATTGTCATGCACCTTGCGCCTCCCCCGCCTCGCGGAAGTTCAGAACCATCAATAGTCACAACGCACTTGCCCACCTTTGAAAGGTCGCGTTTTCCGTTAACTACATCCCACGCAGGGATTATTTCAAAATTCATTTTGTCCAGTTCGTTAAGAGTATGGACATTCCTCGCATAGGACATAACTTTCCCCGGTTCAAAGGCGAAGAAATTTGCACCACTGTGCCACTGTTCTCTCTCCTGGTTCCACTCGTCTGCATTGCCTCCGCAGATGATTGGCTCCACTTCCATGCCCAGTTTTTTAAGTATCGATGGTATGTTATTTACAGTCTTTATCTTTGTAACACGCCCTCCTTCAATTGTCATATGTACTGTCTGGTACTGATTATCATTAAGTATCAGAGGTTCAAAAACCATCGCTTTGTCTACATCCAAAAGGGTAAATACCATATCCAGGTGAATAAATGATTCCGGAGAATCCGGGAGCTGCTGAACAATAACGTGTCTCTTTTCAGGGCCTTCGGTTTTGCAAAGCCTGTTTACAAGCAGGTCGATACCATTGCTGCTTGTCCTCATTCCGTTTCCGACAATTAAAATATCTTCTCTTGCAATAAGGATATCTCCGCCTTCCATAAATATCTCCTCGTTACCGGGCTGAAAATCGTGAGCATTGATAACTTCACAATCGAAGAAGTTCGGATTTTTGAAAATCGCCTCTGTTATGAGCGATTCTCTCATCCTCACTTTACTCGCCATCTTGCAAATTAAAGCTCTGCTGCCTATTGAAACAGCTGCATCTCTGGTAAAGTAAAAGTTATAAAGCGGCAACAAAGCATAGTAATCGTCCTTTAAATATGCAGTGAGAGTGTTTATCCTTGCAGGAAGTCCCTCAATGAGAACATTTGCAAGATTTCTGGAAGACATCTCCATAAGATATTCGAAGTAATCCGTAACATTCTCTGTTACACATATTTTTCCTACGAGCGCTTCCCTTTCGCTGTGGTTGTCAAGAATTTTAATTAGTAAATCCTTAATCTGATATATTTTTGCCACTTTTGAAAGTACTCCTGATACCTGCTCATACTCCTTTTGTGCAATGGAAAGATTCAGGATATCGCTATAAAGCGCCCTTTGTGCGTTCCTCGGAGTCATATTTTCCACCTCTGCGCCAGGCGAGTGCAGCAATACTGCTTCCAGTTTGCCTATTTCGGATTGTACCTCAATTTTTAGAGGATTGTTTGCCATAAGTCTTTATTATTGATATTTAACAAATTCATTAAGCGGAAGGTCTGTGAGGATGCTTTTGAAAGCCGATTCCTCTCTCGGGCAAATTAACAAAACATCGTCTGTATTGATAACCATAAAATTGTCCAGCCCGTTTGCTACCACCAGTTTGTTCTTTTCTGCAGAAACAATAATCGAGTTATTTACTTTATCCACCAAAGTATCTCCTCCCCTTATTATGTTTCCATTTTCATCGGTATCAACATGTGAATACATCGATTCCCATGTTCCCAGATCGGACCATCCGAAAGATGCGGGATATACAAGTGCTTTCCCGGTCTTTTCCATTATGCCGTAGTCGACCGATATGCTGGTACACTCTTCGTAAACCCCCTTGATAAACTCCTCTTCATCGGGAGTATAATATATTCCCTTACCCTTTTGAAAAAGGCCTGAAATATCGGGTTGCAGTTGCTCGAGTTCTGCTTTTATAGCAAGAAGGTTCCAGATAAAGATCCCCGAGTTCCACAAAAACTCCCCGCTCTCCACAAATACCTTTGCTAAATCCTGACTCGGTTTTTCTGTAAAGGTTTTAACCGTATATGCTACATTGCCCTTTATACTCACAGGGGTTCCCTTATTGGCCTGAATATAACCGTATGCTGTTTCCGGCCTTGTCGGGTTTATGCCAAGCGTCATAAGTACATTGTGATTATCGGCGTATGCCAGTGCTGTATTGATTGTGTCAAGAAAAACATCTTCATTAAGAATCAGGTGATCGGACGGGGCCACCACAACAGATGCATTTGAATTTTTCTCCAGAAGTTTATAGGTAGCATAAGCTACACAGGGTGCTGTATTTCTACGGTAAGGCTCAAGCAGAATGTTTTCCGGAAGTATATCCGGTATCTGTTCCATCACAAGTTCTTTATACTGAGAAGAAGTAACAATGAGTATGTTTTCAACAGGCATTATGCGGGAAAATCTTTCAAACGTCTGCTGAAGGAATGTCTTTCCGAACCCCAAAATATCCAGAAACTGTTTTGGTTTTGAGTTCCTGCTCACAGGCCAGAAACGGCTTCCGATTCCGCCGGCCATTATTATACAGTAGTTGTTCTTATTCATTTCCGGAAAATTATTTATTACCATCGCGGTGCAAAAGCGTCCGGAAAATATTCAATTATGAAATCTTCTCCTTTAAAAAAAACAGAAACGATATCGAACTGAATTTCATATTTGACTCTTTTCCTGACTATATAGTCTCTTGCTGCCGAAATTATTTTATTTTGTTTCTTTAAATTAACGCTCTCGAATGGATCCCGCAACCCGGGGAAATTCAGAGATTTCACCTCAACTATATGAAGTATCTCCTTCTCTGTCATAATAAGATCTATCTCTTTGTGACCCGACCTCCAGTTTCTTTCCAGAGTAACTAATCCGATAGAGCACAAGTATTCCTCCGCTATCATCTCGCCCTTTTTCCCCCTCAACAATCTCTCGCACCCATCCATAAGCTCTCTTTTATACAAATTTAATAAAAAAAATAGGCTGCCCAAATTAGTGGGCAGCCTATTGAATATTTAAGAGTTTCGAATTAGAAGAGCAAACGGATACCAAGCTGCATTCCCCAGGTACTTCCTGTTGATACAGAGTTGATTTGCTGATTCTTTGCGTCGAAGTTTGCTATGTCTGTTGCATTAAGAGTATAAGTAGGTTGTCCACCGGCATTAACACCCATGTATTTCAAAGGCATAATCACATCGTATGAGTTAGCAAGACCTGATCTGGTATAAATACCCCAGTTTTTGCTAAGGAGGTTACCTGCATTAACGATATCAAGACTCAATTGAAGTGTGTAACGACGGTCTGTACCGAAGTTTGCGAATACATCCTGAATAACTTTCACATCCCAACGGTTTTTCCAAGGATTAACAACACCGAATCTTTCGGCATATTGTCCCTGACGTTTGCTTAGATATTTATCATTCTGAACATACTCCATGAATTTATCACTTTGCTCCTGAGCAGTCATTTTACCGGCTACATCAACAAATGCCAATTCGTATTTATTGTTAGGAACATAGATAAGGTCAGATGAAGCACCGTCGCCTGTCATGTCATTTGAGTAGGCAACTGATGAACGTCCCTGAGCTGCACCATTATAGTAGATAGAAATAGATGTTGCAAAATTCTTTGCGTATTCAATTCTGTAGGTTAACGAACCAACTACTCTGTGAGGAACTGCAAAGCTTGAGTAGCTAAGTTGCGGGCTGTTAAGATTGAATGCGTCAAGGTTGCTTGTCCATGCAGAGTAAGCAGATGAACCAGGGTTAGCAGAAAGGTCCTTCGAAAGGTTAAATGTGTATGCAATCATACCCGAGAAACCATACTGGAAGTTTTTGGTCAGCTGAGCTGTAAACAGAGCCTGATAACCTTGGTCTGAGTTGTCAAGAACCATTGCCGAAGCAACGTTGCTGTTAACTTTGTTTCCACTCCAGTATGCGCGTTTGTCTGCACCTGAGAATACTCTGTTAGGATTAGGAAGGTTAACGTTCTTTTGAACAATTGAGTTAATATCCTTAGAGAAGAGAGCTTCAACTGTGAAAATCATATTAGCAGGAAGTTCAAAGTCACCTGCAAGGTTTGTTCTCCAGATTTGAGGCATCTTAAAGTCTTTGTTAACTTCTGCAAGTGCAGAACCTGAAGCAAGTGTACCACTCATTGTAGGAGGGAAGAGAGTAGGGTATTTTGCAACCTGAGCTTTGAAATCAGGATTGAATCTGAAATCGGAAGGAAGTTTTGTATCTGCAAGACCAACTTCGGGACTCTGAACTGTACCTGATGAACTAGGCTGGTTTGTAAACCATACGAAAGGAAGCACTCCCGAGAAGATACCTGTACCTCCGCGAACCTGAATACTTCTGTCGCCTTTAACGTCCCAGTTGAAACCAACGCGAGGGTTGATTTGAACTTTGCTGTTTGGCCACTCGCCTACTTTAAATTTATAACCTGCAAAATCCAGTGCGGCAATACCAGGATTGTCCACTAATTTGTTGTGATACAGAGGAAGCTCGGCACGAATACCGTAAGTAACCTTAAAGTCCTTGTTAAGTTGCCATTCATCCTGAATGTATGCACTTGCAAGACCGAAGCTCATTTTAACACCTGTGATGTCTTGTCCTTCGTAACCATAAGTAACACCAAATCCGGTAGGTTTTGCATCATTGATGAAATCGTCAAGCGATTTGTATCTGTAGTAGCTTGTTCCCTCACGGATGTAAGAGTTGTTTACGAAAATGTTGTCGTATGCAAGACCTGCTGTGAGTGTGTGTTTGTCTAAGCTAATGGTGAAGTTGTCAATTACAGAGAATGTGTTGTTCAACACCTGATTCTTGTAACTGAAAAGTTCATAACCGAAAGACATGTAAGGGTCGCCGTCTTTGTAAATGTCAACGAATGGGAAAAGATCGCTGTTTGAAGTTCTTTTTGGGTCTGTAGTTGCTGTATAAGAAACTAAGAACTTGTTTGAGAATTTCGATCCGAATGTACTGTTTAACTCAGCTGCGAAAGCGTCAATTGCATTTTCATTGCCATAGAATGAATTTGAGAATGAAATTGATTTGTCGGAAACACGGCTGTAATTAGATCTGGATATGCCCGGAGGGCCTGAAGTAGCATTTGTAAGGTTAGTTGAGGTATTTCTCATTCTGTTGTATCTCAGGGCAAACTTGTGATTCTTTGCAATGTTCCAGTCGATACGTGCGAGAATTTTGTAGTTGCTCGAAGGGAAAGCAGAGAAGTTCTGATATTCACCCGGATCATAGTTGTATTTTGAAAGAAGGTGTGCTTTTGCTCTTTCAAGATCGGTAACTGTTGTGCGTGAGATTTTGTTTGTAAGGTCAACTACACCGTTTGTGCTTGGTTCCCATCCGCTGCTTGGCACGATTTCTTTTTCGTACTCACCGCTAATGAAGAAGAACAATTTGTTCTTAATGATTGGACCACCAACGGTAAGACCATATACACTGGAACTTCTTTCACGGGCGCTTTTAACAATCGCGTCACCAACTTTTTCGCCGGTGAATGATTTTGGCCTCAGGTATGTGTAAACAGATGCCTTGATAGTGTTGTCACCACTCTTTGTTACAGCATTGATAGCTGCTCCTGTGAATTGTGACTGACGAACATCATAAGGTGCAAGGTTAACGGAAACCTCGGCAATAGCGTCCATAGAAATTGGCTGAGCTGTACCGCCCGGCATTGCGCTGCTGGACAGACCGAAGTTGTTATTGAATGCTGCACCGTCAATAGTTACAGTATTGAAACGACCGTCACGACCTGCAAATGAAGTTCCGTTTGCCTGTGGAGTCATTCTTGTGAAATCTGTAATACTGCGGCTGATTGAAGGGAGGCTGGTGAGCTGTCTGGTACTGATGTTCATTGATGCACCGGTCCTGTCGCTGTTCAGAATTGGGTTTGCAATTCCTGCAGTAACAACAACCTCGCTGAGGTTAACAGTCTGCTCTGTTAGTGTTGCATTGTGTACATAGTTTTCACCCAGTCTTAGAGTAATGTTCCCGGATTTAGTTGAGCCAAAACCGAGGAAAGAGACTTCTGCAGTGTAAGGACCGCCAACACGCATGTTCTGAATGCGGTAGTTCCCTGCGTTGTCTGTTATAGCATAATACTGAGTGCCGGACGGGGTGTGAACAGCGATAACAGTAGCTCCGATGACAGGAGTCCCGTTTGCCTCTGTAATTCGTCCGCTCATAGTAGATGTAGTAACCTGTGCATAGGCTGCAAAGGCCACAAACAAGCTAAGGGCCATTAGGGCAAATTGCTTAATTGTTTGTTTCATAGATATTTATATAAGTTGTTTGGTATTCCGTCGCAAAATTAGCAAAATCGAGTATAAAAATGGCAATAAATTTCGAATATTTAACATTTGTGTAACCTTTTTATACATTTTATCAAAAAAGTGTATATTTGCACCAGACATGTGGAGAGATTTGACTGCTTGCAACCACACCAAAAATGCTAAAATTGTCTATAATACAGCCCATTGGCGCTCATTACCGTTTATTGGGATGTTCTCAAAAGAAGCATAATATTGCAGCAATTCAAACACTTTCCCATCGTAAGTGTTAATTATTAATTTACTTAAATAAAGCGCAATTTTATGTCATATCTATTTACATCGGAATCGGTGTCTGAAGGACACCCGGACAAGGTTGCAGATCAGATTTCTGACGCAATTCTTGATGAATTTCTAAGGCAGGACCAAAACTCAAAGGTTGCCTGCGAAACATTTGTGAGCACCGGACTTGTTGT
>JAAXVX010000005.1 GCA_013335275.1 Bacteroidales bacterium | reverse complement strand
ATTAATATTTGGAGAGGCAATTCTGGTATCGTATCCGGTTTTGTATTTAACAAATTGACAGAGGTTTGCGAGTTGTGCACCACCGCCGGTCACAACTATTCCGCCATTAAGTTTGTCAAGGTAACCGGAGCGGTCAATTTCATATTGTACAGCTTCCACTATCTCTGCCATTCTAGCCTCGATAATACTTGCTATAACCTTAAACGAAATCTCTCTGGACTCTCTTCCGCCAATGCCCGGAATAATAACCGTTCTGTTTTCCGGAGCATATTCGCTCACGCACGAACCATACTGGATTTTCATTTGTTCGGCATTGCGGGAAGATACTCCGCAACCCTGCTTGATGTCTTCTGTAATTGAGTTTCCGCCAAATGGAATAACTGCTGTATGGCGAATTATATTGTCTTCGATAACCAGCAAATCTGTTGTACCGCCTCCGATATCCACCATTGCAACTCCCATTTCCATCTCTTCTTCATTTAGAACTGCCAGTGCCGATGCAACAGGCTCAAGCACGAGTTCCTTAAGTTTAAGGTCTGCACGTGCAATAACGGATTTACTGTGTTCTGCCGAGTTTGTCCTTCCTATGAAAAGTTTATAGTTTCCTTCAATCTGGCTGCCGGCCATTCCCCTTGCCTCTTTCATTCCGATATGGTCGTCAATATTGTACGACTGAGGGATAACATGCAAAATACGTTCGCCTGCATTTACCCTTGTTTTGTACATCTCCATCTGCATCTCCTGTACCTCACTTTCGTTTATGAGTACATCCGGCCTCTGCCGGTTCCTCTTGCAGCCTTCGTCTGTGCACCTTATGTTCTGGCCTGCAATGCCAACATACACCTCTTTAATCTCAATGTCGTTCTCACTTTTGATTTCCTGAAGTGTTGGAATAAGAGAGTTGAGAACATCCTGGATATTCACAACTTCTCCTCTCATGATTCCTTTCGAGGGAGTCTCTTTGAATGCTACAATTTTATAGCCCGATTCTGTTTTTTCTCCTACCAGGCTCACCACTTTTGTGGTACCAAGGTCAATGGCGGCAATGTAACTTTTCATATATCTAAGTTTTTTTCGTTTTTTGTCTCTCTTTTTTTGCAAACAATCTGGTTGCTGTACTGAAGGTCCACAATCTTATATTTATCCCATCCCTCATTAGGAATTATATTCCTGTAGAAGGAGAGTAGTTTTGCGAATTTATTTTCTACATCCTCCGGTTTGCCAAACATGATATCATGCTGACCAACCCGGGGCGTCATGTGAAGGTTGCCTTTCTCGTCCACGAAAATCTGTTCAATTTGAGCATCCCAAATTTCATTGCCATCTATGTAGAGGCCAATTTTTAGAATATCTCTTACCCACTCTTTGTTTTCGCGGATTCTTCCTCTGTACCCCTGTACAATTGTGAGAGGAATTTCTCCGGTCACAACAGGAACATCAGATGTAAATGCCTTCACCAACGGAAAGACATAGGCAGTTTCGTCCATATAAAATCCTCCGTTTACAGTCTCCAGGCGAAGCACCGGTTTCCGCTGAGTTATGCTTACTTTAAGTACGCCCCTGCCGGTATAGCTTACTGTGGATTTTTTTATTGCTGTCCTGTTGTTGAGCATAAGCTCAAGATTGTGGAGATTTATGTGTTTAAGCTTACTCTCCTTAACAGTAATGCCCTCTTCGCGTATGAGGTCGCCAATTTCGGCCCTGCTCACAAACCTGTTTACAGAGCTGTCAAGAATTGCTATCTCAATCCTGTTGCACTTTATCTTTGCAATCTCCTGCTTTGTGAGAATGGTTGAAAAGAAAAAATATGCTGCAAGCGCTGCCAAAAGCAGTGTATACCCTAAATATATGAGGATCTTCTTAAACATTGTATCTCTCTTTGAGGTAGTTTGTTATAGGTTCAATGAACCTGTCGATGTCTCCTGCTCCAAAGCTTATGAGCGTGTCAATTTCAATGGTTGAGAGGTATTGCATGAGCTCTCCCTTTGTTATGAGTACCTTCCTGTCAATTGTAACTTTGTCAAATATTATCCTGGAAGTAACTCCTTCGATGGGCAGTTCCCTTGCCGGGTATATATCCAGCAAAATCAGTTCATCCAGCGCACTCAGGCTCTCTGCAAAATCTTCGGCAAAATCCCTTGTCCTTGAAAAAAGGTGGGGCTGAAAAATTGCTGTGAGTCTTCTCCCCGGAAATATGTTCCTCATCGAACTGATTGCTGCGGCTATCTCTTTTGGATGGTGTGCATAATCATCTATGTATGCACATTCAGGTGTGTTTAATCTGATGTCAAACCTGCGTTCGACACCGGAAAACGATTCCAGTGCCTGCTTTAATGCCTCAATTCCAATTCCGTTCAGGAGGGCAATTGCCGATGCAGCAACAGCATTTTCCACATTGACCCAGCCAGGAATGCCAACTTTGCAATCGTTTATTACACCGCCGGGATGGTTGAGATTGAATGTGAAAAATCCGGTTCCGGAAATTTTTATTTCAGAAGCATAAAAATCGGCAGGAGTATCGTATGCATAACTGTATACGTGTACATTTGAAGCAAGTTTTGCATTAATTTCAACTCCTTTCTTAACTATAAGATGTCCGTTCTCTTTGACCTGAGATGCAAATTCATTAAAAGCCTCTTTAATATGGGCATGATTTGAATAAATGTCGAGATGGTCGGCATCTGTTGAAGTTATGACTGCACTGTCGGGAAATAGCTGAAGAAAAGACCGGTCAAATTCATCGGCCTCTGCAACAAGTATTTCACTGTTGCTCAACAGCAGGTTTGTATGATAATTCTTTGATATTCCTCCAAGAAAAGCAGTACATCCTTTGCCCGAATTCGTAAAAATATGTGCCAGAAGAGTAGATGTTGTAGTCTTCCCGTGTGTTCCGGCAACTGCAAGTGTCTTCTTTTCCGATGCAATCACACCCAGAGCCTTTGACCTTTTGCACATATTAAACCCGCCATCCAGGATAAACTGGAACTCTCCCAGCTCCTTTGGTACTGCGGGAGTGTATATTACGAATGTTTCATCGGGATTTGTCCGGAATTCTTCAGGAATGAGATTCACATTATCTTCAAAGTGAATTGATATGCCTTCGCTTTCAAGCTCGGAGGTGAGTTTGCTGGGAGTACGGTCGTACCCTGCAACTCTGTAACCCGCATGATTGTAGTAACGGGCAAGAGCACTCATTCCAATACCTCCGATTCCTAATAGATATACATATTTCATCCTTTGTTCCCTGTTAATTTAAAAACTTCATTTACTATAATTGATGCCGACTGTTTGTAGCCCATTCTTCCGATATTCTCCTCAAGTTCTTCAATTTTTGATGTGTCGTTAAGAAGTTCCATTGCAGTAGACATCAGATACTGATGAGCTTCGGCATCTTTAACCATCATTGCGGCTCTTTTGTCTACAAGTGCTTTTGCGTTGCAAGTCTGATGATCTTCGGCCACATTTGGTGAAGGGACAAAAATACATGCCTTCTTTGCCACGCTCAGTTCCGATATAGTTCCTGCTCCGGCCCTTGTTATTATTACATCGGCCGCTGCATAAGCCAAATCCATCCTGTCTATGAATTCGTAGTTTTTAACATATTTTCTGTTTCTCTCCTTAAGGAAAAGTTCAACTTCTTCTTTGTAGTATTTCCCCGATTGCCAGATTATTTCAATGTCGCATGCCTCTCTCTCCGATATCCAATCTTCCACAGAAGTGTTAAGTGTTCTTGCTCCAAGGCTCCCTCCAATAACGAGGAGTATTTTTTTATCTCCCTTTATCCCAAAATATTCTCTTGCTTCCGCTTTCAATTCGGGTGTTGTCATTTGTATTCCCGACCGGATAGGATTCCCTGTAATCAGAATTTTATCTTCAGGGAAAAACCGGCTCATACCTTCGTATGCAACACATATTTTTTTTGCCTTTTTTGATAGTATCCTGTTTGCAAGCCCGGCAAATGAGTTCTGCTCCTGAATAAGATAGGGGATATTTTTTCTTCCGGCCATGTATAACAAAGGAGCACTTGCATATCCGCCCACGCCTATTGCTGCATCCGGCTTAAAATCATCAATTATTTTAGCTGCTCCCCTGAGGCTTTTAAGAACTTTAAACGGAAGCATAAGGTTTGAAAGGGAAAGTTTTCTCTTTAATCCGGCAACGGGGAGTCCTTCTATTTTATATCCGGCAGCAGGAACCCTTTCCATTTCCATTTTTCCAAGTGCGCCAACAAATAATATTTCGGAATGAGGGCTCACTCTCATAATTTCATTTGCGATTGATATTGCAGGGAAGATGTGCCCGCCTGTACCGCCGCCGCTTATTATTATTCGCATTGCCTTTTTCATAGTTCTATCTCCTCTGCTTTTATTTGTTCGCCATTCTGAGTCTCTTCTTCCGGATTGACTTTTACTTTTCCGCTCTCTACACTTCTGCTCACTGCCAGGATAATTCCAAATGCCGAACTCATAATAATGAGTGAGGTTCCGCCGAGGCTTATCAGTGGCAAAGTGTGTCCGGTAACAGGCAGCAGACTTACATTTACAAGTATGTGCAGCATTGCCTGTGTTGTGATTAAAAGTCCGAGGGCAATAACAAGAATTGCAGAAAACATTTTTGTGCAATTCCGCGCGATTGCAATACATCGGAACAGAAACCACAGGTATAGCAGCAATACTGTTACTCCGCCTATCAGGCCCCACTCTTCAACAATGATGGAGTATATAAAATCGGAGTAGGGGTGAGGAAGTACGTAGCGTTGCGTGCTCTTTCCCGGCCCTTTCCCTATAATGTTGGCCGAAGCGATGGCTATCTTTGCCATATCTGCCTGGAATGTCTTGTCTAAGAGCTTTTGCTTGTCCTGAGATTTAAGGTTTTCATCAATATCTTTTTTATCAACGAAATTTTCAATTCTGGATACCAGAGTCTGAATTCTCGGAAACAATCCAAAAGTCTGGTTAAGGAGTACGGCCAGTAAAAGAGTCAGTACCGCAATACCGGCACTTTTAATAAGGTGGCTCCACTTTATCCCTCCAATAACGAGAATCAGAAATGAAAGACCGCCGAGAATGAGCGCAGTTGAGGCACTTCCGTTCAGTATGAGCAAAAGCATTATACCAAGAGGCGCAAGAATCCAGATGGCAAACTCCTTGAACGTTTCAAATTTGTGGTCCTCAAGAACCTTTGCCAAATAAAGCATGAGAGCTATTTTTGCAATTTCGCTCGGTTGAAAGGAAACGCCGAATATCGATATCCACCGTTCGGCATCGTTAAGGGTAGTACCCATCACTATTGTTGCGACGAGCAATCCTATGCTCACAATCATTCCCAGGATGGATATTTTTCTGTACCACCCAAGAGGTACTCTTGAACAGATATAAAGTGCAGTCAGTCCGAAAATCACAAAGCGCATCTGCTTAAGCAGAAACGAGAATGTAGTTTTCCCCTCCCTGAAGGCAAGAGAGCTGCTGGACGAGTATACTGCGGCTATCGAAATGAGCGAAAGCGCAAGTACGATAATCCAGATAACCTTATCTCCCTTTAATCTGTTTACAAAAGAATCTTTCATAGCTATAGCTTAGCAACTGCCTCTTTAAATTGTTTACCTCTGTCTTCGTAATTTTTGAAAAGGTCAAAACTTGCACATGCCGGAGAAAGAAGTACGGTATCTCCCGATTTTGCAAGTTTGTATGCAATGTCAACGGCTTCAGCGGCCGAACCTGCATCATATATTTCTTCAACCTTGTCGGAAAATTCCTTGTGCAGTTTTTTGTTGTCAACGCCAAGACAAATGAGCACCCTCACCTTATCTTTTACAAGATCGTAAAGAGGCTGATAGTCATTCCCCTTGTCTTTTCCTCCGGCAATCCATATCACCGGGGTTTTCATGCTTTCAAGAGCATACCAGGTTGAATTTACATTGGTTGCTTTTGAGTCGTTTATATATAGTACATTTTTAACTTTCAGTACATTTTCCAGGCGGTGCTCAACTCCCTTAAAGCTGGTAAGACTCTCCCTGAGAACTTCGTCCTTAATCTGAAGAACCTTGCCGGTAATTGCCGCTGCCATTGAATTGTAGATGTTGTGCCGCCCCTGGAGGGAGAGTTCATTCACATACATCTCGTAGCTGTCATTATTGTAAACAACATTCATCTTTTCGTCCTTGAGGTAGGCGCCTTCCGAAACCTCTTTCATCTGGCTGAAAGGCAGTTTTTTTGCCTGAAGAACTATTTTGTTCAGGTGAGATATGCTTATTTCGTCATCTGCACAAAAGATAAAACAGTCGTCACCGGACATATTTCTTGTAATCCTGAATTTTGCCTTGATATAGTTCTCCATGTTATTGTCATAACGATCCAGATGGTCCGGTGTTATGTTCAGAAGTACTGCAATATCCGCTTTAAAGTCGTACATGCCGTCCAGCTGAAAACTGCTCAGCTCCAGCACATAATAGTCGTACTCCCTTGTTGCAACCTGGAATGCATAACTCTGCCCGATATTGCCCGCAAGCCCTACGTTAAGTCCTGCATTTTTCAGAAGAAAATATATAATTGAAGTAGTTGTTGTTTTTCCGTTGCTACCGGTAATGCATATTTTTTTTGCCTTATCGTATCTTCCTGCAAATTCAATTTCCGAAATAACCGGAATCCCGTTTCCTGTAATTTCTTCTACAATTGGAATACTATCAGGTATGCCCGGGCTTTTGATAACTTCGTCGGCATTGAGAATAAGTTCTTTTGTATGCCCTCCCTCTTCATATGGAATATTGAATCTCTCAAGCATGGCCTTTGCTTCTTCCTGCAACATATTGCAATCTGTAAGAAAAGTATCATGCCCTTTTACCGACGCAAGGACTGCTGCCCCCACGCCACTCTCTCCTCCTCCAAGTACTACAACTCTTGACATATTATCTGATTTTTAAAGTTATAACAGTTATGACGGCAAGGATTATTGCAATGATCCAGAATCTTGCAACAATTTTTGCTTCGGGTATGGCTCTCTTTGGATATTGTATGATAGACGGAATATCCTCTTTTTGGAAATGGTGGTGAAGGGGTGACATTTTAAATACACGTACTCCCGCACCATATCTCTTTTTGGTATATTTGAAATACAGCCTCTGAATAATTACGGAAAGCAGCTCAACGAAGAAAATCCCGCATAAAATTGGTATAAGTAGTTCCTTCCTTATCATTATCGCTGCAACGGCAATAATTCCGCCTATTGCCAGAGAACCTGTATCTCCCATGAATACCTGGGCAGGGTAGGAGTTGTACCACAGAAATCCCACCAGAGCTCCTATAAAGGCGGCAAGAACAACTACCAGTTCGCCTGTATTGGGGATGTACATTATGTTAAGGTAATTGGCATAAATTATATTGCCGGACAAGTATGCAAGTATGGCAAGCGTGACGCCCACAATTGCAGAAATCCCTGTCGTAAGACCATCCATCCCGTCTGTAATGTTAGTTCCGTTGGAAACAGCGGTTACAATGAAGATAACCATCAGAACATAAATAAGCCATCCGATTTTCTGACCTGCTTCGCCTCCCACTGGTGAAAGCCATGCATAGTCAAACTCATTGTCTTTAATAAATGGTATGGTTGTTTTTGTATTTTTTTCGTCTTTGAAATAGCTAACCTTATCAGAAAATCCCTCCTGTGTTATAACTTCTGCGTGAGATTCCTTTACAACAGCACTTGACGGAACCCTCACTACTGCCTGGTCGCTCAGATAGAGACTTAAACCAACAATGAGACCCAGTCCTACCTGGCCCACTATTTTAAATTTCCCTTTTAACCCCTCTTTATTTTTTTTGAATACTTTTATATAGTCGTCCATAAATCCGATAAATCCCAGCCATATTGTGGTAATTATCATAAGCTGAACATATATGTTTGTAAGGTCACCCAGCAGAATAACAGGAATGAGTATTGAGATGAGAATTATTATTCCTCCCATTGTTGGAGTACCTTTTTTCTGAATCTGTCCTTCGAGACCAAGATCTCGTATGCTCTCTCCAATTTGCTTCTTCGCAAGTTTGTTGATGATTTTTTTGCCAACAAACAGCGCGATAAAAAGGGCAAGAATAATTGCAAAGGTAGCCCTGAAGGAGATATATCTCAGCAGGCCCAGTCCCGGGAAGTCGGTAAAATCCTTTAAGTAATCGAATAAGTTATAAAGCATTGTCCAGATTATTAAGTGTAAATACTTCGGCTATAACCTCTTTGTCGTCAAAATGGTGTTTTACTCCCATTACATCCTGATAATTCTCGTGGCCTTTTCCTGCCACAAGTATTATTGTACCCGGCTTAGACATTATTATTGCTGTGCGGATCGCCTCTTTGCGGTCTGTTATGAAAAGAGTCCGTGACATATCTTTTATATCAAACCCGGCCTTAATGTCTTTTATGATTTCCTCCGGTACCTCAAAACGCGGATTGTCCGAAGTAACCACAACCTTGTGTGAATATTTTGCAGCTACCTGAGCCATCTCCGGCCGCTTTGTCTTGTCTCTGTTGCCGCCACATCCGAATACTGTAACAATCTCGCTGTCTCCGGCACTGTCTTTAAGAGTCTTTAAAACATTTTCAAGTGCATCGGGAGTGTGTGCGTAGTCCACTACAGCAGTGATATCATTGAATCCTTTAAGGTATTCAAGCCGTCCGGCAACAGATGTGAGAGAACTCATATGAACCAGAACCTCCTCTTTGTCTGCCCCCAAAAGAACTGCAGCACCGTATACGGCAAGCAGGTTATATGCATTATGAACACCAATGAATTTTGTCCAGACCTCTTTGTTGTCAATTTTTATGAGCATCCCGTCAAGCCCCTTTTCAATTATCCTGCAGTTGAATTCAGCAGGGGAGAGGCAAGAGTAGCGATATTTTTTTGCCGGCGAATTCTGAAGCATTACCGAGCCGTTCTTATCATCGATATTTGTGAGTGCAAATGCATCCGGGGTGAGATTGTCAAAAAGAGTTTTCTTAACGCGGATATATTCTGCAAAGGTTTTGTGGTAATCCAGATGGTCGTGGGTTATGTTTGAAAAAATTGCACCGGTAAAACGAATTCCTGCAACTCTTTTTTGATCCAGAGAATGTGAGCTTACCTCCATAAAACAGTATTCACAACCGGCTTCTGCCATTTGCGCCATAAGCGAGTTTATTGCAACAGGATCCGGTGTGGTATGGGTTGCATCAACCTCTTTCCCAGCAATGTAGTTTACAATAGTCGACAGAAGGCCGCATTTATATCCAAGTGCCGTGAAAAGACGATACAGCAGGGTAACTGTTGTTGTTTTCCCGTTTGTTCCGGTTATTCCTACTATTTTGATTTTTTCTGAAGGCCGGTCATAGAAATTTGATGCTATTTCGCCCAAAGCAGCATGACTGTCGGCGACTTTAATAAAAACAGCTTTTCCAACTGTCTCCGGAATCTCTTCACAAACTACTGCCGAAGCGCCGTTTGAGAGAGCCATCCCTATGAACTGATGCCCGTCCGATGAACTGCCCCGTAATGCGATAAAAAGATCGCCCTTTTTACAGGATCTGGAATCGAAACATATACCACTGATGGTAACATTTTTGTCACCATGACTTTCCAATACTTTAACTCTGTCTAATATGCTATTTAGTTTCATATTCTTCGGAAAGGATTATGTTTACAATTTGACTTTTTTCCACTGAACTGCCGGGAGCGGGTGTCTGGGTCACAACCTTTCCCTTACCGGAAAAAGTTACCTTGTAACCTTCATTTTCAAGAAGGTAAAGAGCATCGCGCAATCCCATGTTGATAACGCTTGGAAGGCTATCCTTCTCTATAATGTATTCAACCGCAACAACCTTATCCAGAGAGTCTTTTTTAAATTCGACCCATCCGTTTTTAGGAGCATTATATTTGCCTGCAGCCTTAAATTCTGCCAGAAGTTTCGATGTCTCTTCTGCCTTTCCGGAAAGTACATAAGGAGAAGTATCTGTTGCCTTTCCCTTGCCTGTAAGCGGTTTTTCCCATTGTGGGTTGGTGGCATATATTTTATCCGCGACTTGCTTAAACACAGGTGCTGCCCATGACCCACCATAAAAATTGGCTCTGGTCTTATTTGTATATAAAACAACTATAGCGCAATATTTAGGATTTTCACTTGGGAAAAATCCTGCAAAAGAGGCCTGATGTTTACGATACCCCTGAGAGTCGATGTATCTTCCGTCAAACGCAATTTGTGCTGTACCTGTTTTGCCGGATATTGAATAACGCTTATCATTTATTGATTTACCGGTACCTTCTGTAACAACACCCCTGAGTGCTTTATGAACCAGCTCAATTGTCGATTTTGAGCAGATGGAACCGCTCAGCTCCTGAGGGCCAAACTGCTTTTCTACAAGTCCGTTTCTTTGAAGATTCTCCACAAAGTATGGTTTCATCATTTTGCCGCCGTTTGCTATGGCATTATAAAACGCAAGAGTATGGAGAGGAGTCAGGAGGGAGGCGTACCCCATTGCCATCATAGGCAATGTCAGTTTGGACCACATCGGGTCTCCCGGCGAATGCATTACTGCACGCCCTTCACCTAAAATATCAAGATTAAACTTGTCGCCTATCTTCATATTGTGCAGGCGGTCCACATATCTTTTTTCGTTGTTTGAGTAGTATTCAACTGCCAGTTTCGCAAAAGCTACGTTTGAAGATTTTTCAAATGCCTTTAGCACATTAATCTGTCCGTATCCGCCCTTGGTTACGTCGGAAAAAACCTTAGTGCTGTATTGCCATTTCCCGTTTCCCGCATCAATAGGGGTATCGAGGGTAACATAACCGTCCTCAATGAGCGCAACCAGAGTGGCAAGCTTGAATGTTGAGCCTGGCTCGGTTGCCTGGCCGATAGCATAGTTGAATGATTCGTCAAATTCACCGTTTGGCATCTTCTTCATGTTCGTAATTGCCCTTATAGCTCCGGTCTTTACCTCCATTACAATAGCCGTTGCCCCCTCAAACACATCCGAAAGCGAAAGCTGATTTCTGAGAGCATCCTCGGCTGCCTCCTGAATGTCAATGTCAAGAGTTGTCTGAACATCAAAGCCATCCAGCGGTAAAATAGCCTCTTCGTTATTTACCGGCATCCATTCTCCCCCAAGCAGCCGCTGAACAGTTTGTTTGCCGGGAATCCCTTTCAGATAATAGTCGTAGCTCCCTTCAATACCAACGCCAACGCCAACTGAATTAATAAATCCGATTGTACGGTAGGCCAGCCTTCCATACGGATTGTTTCTTTTGTTTTTCTGTTCACTGATAAATCCGCCTTTGTTTGCGCCAAGGTTGAATATAGGAAACTGACGGATCTGGTTAAGCTCCGAATAATCGACAAGTCTGTTGCCAATAGCTTTGTACCGGTTCTTTTTCTTCTTGGCAGCAATGAGTTCATTCTTGTAATCAGCTGCGGGTTTGTCACCAAAAAAATCGGCAAGTGCCGATGCAAGTGCCGCAACATTATTGTTAAAAGCGGTATCAGTAGGAACTACGCAGTCCATCCTCACCTGATAATATGGAACCGAGCTTGCAAGAGAGCGGCCGTCTTTTGCCAGAACACTTCCTCTTACTGCCTCAATCTCTTCAATGCGGAAAGAAATATCATCCGAACTAACCGGAAGTGTGGCAAAGAACTGTAGTTGCACAATCCTCCCAATCACCAGAAGAGCGGCGAAAAAAATTATGAAATATATGTAGCTTACTCTCGATATTACCTCTTTCATAATTAATTAATCTCTATTACTCCGGGCGGGTCAACCGGTGCTTTTAACTGAGATTCGTACTCAATTAATTTTTTTTCTATTTCTATTCTCTTGCTCTGATACAGCAGTTTTGCTTTTTTGCTTGTGTAATCTGCTTTCAGGTGCTTGATTTCTCTCTGATTGTGCCTTTCGAGCACAAGACTGTCTTCTATCCAGAAGTTAAGGGTTATATAAAATATTACAAGACCAAACAGATAGAGCACAAACCCCAGTTGCTGGAGAATTCCGCTGTGCAGCAAAATCTGACCTCCAAATATTTCTGATACCCATTTTCTTTTTGCCATAACGCCTTTCTAATTTATGTCCTTCTTCTCTGCTACTCTGAGTTTTGCACTTCTGGCTCTCGTATTCGAAGAAATCTCCTCCTCTTGTGGTAAAACCGGCTTTCTTGTTATTAACTCAAAAGGAGTCTCCTTATTTCCGTAAAAATCTTTATTAAGGACGCCTTCTGTATTTCCTGTTTTCATGAAATTTTTAACCATTCTGTCTTCCAGCGAGTGGTATGTTATTACAACCAGCCTTCCACCCGGCGCAAGTACTTTGAGTGTATCGTTCAGAAACCCCTCAAGCGACTTCATCTCTCCGTTGACTTCTATCCTGAGTGCCTGATATATCTTTGCAAGAATCTTGTGGCCTCCGAATTTTGGTATAACCGGATCGAGTACGCTGTTAAAATCGGTTGTGGTAACAATCCGTCTTTTCTCCCTTTCGCTGCATATAAGCTTGGCAACACGACGGCTGTTGTCTACCTCTCCCCATTCTCTTAATACTTTTGTCAGCTGGTCCTCGTCGTAATCGTTTACAATGTCTTCTGCACTTATTTTGGACATCCTGCTCATTCTCATATCGAGCCTTGCATCAAACCGGAAAGAGAAACCTCTCTCTTCCGTATCGAACTGATGTGAAGAAACGCCAAGGTCGGCCAGTATGCCGTCTACTTTGTCAAATCCGTTAAGCCGTATGTAATTTTGAAGGAAACGGAAGTTATTGTGTACCAGAATCAGCCTTTTATCGTCGGGAGCATTTTTTAAAGCCTCGGGGTCTCTGTCATAAGCTATGAGTTTCGAATTCCCCTCAAGTCTTGACAATATCTCCCGGCTATGCCCTCCTCCTCCGAAAGTGGCATCCACATAAACGCCACCCTTTCGAATAGCCAGTGCAGATACACTATCTTTTAACAGAACCGGTGTATGATACTCACTCATATCAATCCCCCTATCCTAAAATTTTTTCGGCAAGTGCTAGATAATCGCTTTCGCGTAGCTTGTCAGATTCGTAAGTTTCCTTAGCCCAGATTTCGATTTTATGATCGTTGCCTGTGAAAACAACCTCTCTGCCAACTCCAATCTGTTCAAGAAGCCTCTTTGGAACGGTAATTCTTCCCAGTTTTTCATCGGGCTCAACAATAGCCCTGTCTCTCATATACTCCCTCCAGAAACGGGAGTGCTCCCTGTTGAAAAAGTTAAGCCGGGATTTGACCTGCTCGGACTCCCTTGCCCACTCTTCGTAGGTGTATACCTCCAAACAATTGGAAAATAATTCTTTCTTTATTACTAATCTAAAATCTCCACCGGAGGGCATTACAGATTTAAATGCCGAAGGAAAAATAAGTCTCCCTTTGTCATCTACCTTAGCTGTGTATTCTCCAATGAATTTGATCATGATTAAGAGGCCGTTATTTTTGTTTTAAGACCTATGCAAAATTAAAAAATCTTTTCCACTTTATTACATTTTTTTACAATTTTTTCCACAATCTTATCAACACTCTCCATTTTAATCTTTACCTTCGAATTGTGAAATATGTCCATATGAAAAAAACAATACTCTTTCTTTCTGTTTTTCTGTTATTTGCCTGCAAAAATTTCAATGTCAGTTCCGATTCCCCCAAGGAAGCCGAAGCTCCGTCGGAGGAGATGTTTGAATTCGGAATTCCGGTTTCGGAATTTGAGGTAAAAGACGGAACAATAAAAAGAGGACAGTTTTTTACTTCACTCATGACTGACCTTGGTCTTAACAGTGCTGACATATATTCCCTTACACAGGCTTCCAGAAATAAATTCGACCTGAAAAAAATAAGAGTAGGCAACCCGTATAAGGCATACTATACTTTAGGAGAAAATCCAAAACTGGCCTATCTGGTATACAAAAATGACAAGGCTTCGTACATTACATTTGGCGTGCATGATTCGATTTTTGTGAAGGTTGATGAAATAGCTGTTACGGTAAAAACAAAAATAGGTGAGGCGACAATAAACAGTTCTCTCTGGAACGACACCAGGGCTGCCGGGATGAGTCCAATGCTTGCCATAAAGATGTCGGAAATTTTTGCATGGACAATTGACTTTTTCGGTTTGCAAAAAGGGGATTCGTTTAAGGTTATTTATGACGAGATAAGCGTTGGCAATGAAACAGATATAGGAACAATACATGCAGTATTCTTTAGTCATGCAGGATCTGTTTACGATGCGTACCGTTTTGTTCAGGACGAGACACCCCAGTACTGGAATTCTAAAGGGGAAAATCTTAGGAAGGCATTTCTTAAGGCTCCGCTAAGTTTTACCAGAGTGTCATCGGGTTTTACATATTCACGCAGGCACCCTGTTACACGGATAGTAAGGCCTCATACAGGTGTGGATTATGCTGCGCCAAAAGGAACAGAAGTTATGAGTATCGGAGACGGGGTTGTAATCCAGAAAGGCTACTCCGGCGGGGGAGGGAATACTGTTAAGATAAGACACAACTCTACATATACAACTGCATATCTTCATCTGTCGGCATATTCAAAAGGTCTTTCAAAGGGAAAAAGGGTAAGACAGGGAGAGGTTATAGGCTATGTAGGGAGCACAGGATTATCTACCGGACCGCATCTGGACTTTAGAGTGTGGAAGGAGGGTACCCCCATCAATCCGTTAAAAATGGAGGCACCTCCTGCAGATCCTATTAAAAACGAGAATAGGGAAGCGTTTATGACTCAGGCTAAAGCTGTTAAGTTTCAGGTGGATTCGCTTAAGTCTGTTCAGTATCTGGATACCATGCTGCTTAAATTGGGAAAGAGATAATCTAATGTTATCTTTGCCGCAAATTAAAATAATTTATGGCAGACGAAAAGATAATATTCTCGATGAACGGTGTTGGCAAAATCTTGCCGACAAATAATAAAGCAATACTTAAAAACATATATCTCTCCTTCTTTTATGGGGCGAAAATTGGTATTATCGGTCTAAACGGATCCGGTAAATCAACCATTTTAAAGATAATTGCAGGAGTAGAAACAGCAATAGATGGAGAGGTTGTATGGGCACCGGGCTATAGTGTTGGTTATCTGGCGCAGGAACCTGAGCTGGACGATTCAAAGACTGTTCTTGAGGTAGTACAGGAAGGAGTTCACGAAGTTGTGGATCTGCTTAAAAGATATGAGGAGGTTAATGCAAAATTTCTCGAGCCTATGGAAGACGACGAGATGGCAAAACTTATCGATCTTCAGGGAGAACTTACAGATAAAATCGAACATGCAAACGGATGGGATATAGACTCCAAACTTGAAAGGGCAATGGATGCGCTTCAATGCCCGGATCCCGATGCTCTGGTAAAGCACCTAAGCGGTGGCGAAAGACGCAGGGTTGCATTATGCCGCCTCATGCTCAGAGAGCCAGATGTATTATTGCTGGACGAGCCAACCAACCACCTCGATACAGAGAGTATTCAGTGGCTTGAGGCACACCTTCAGCAGTACAAAGGAACAGTAATCGCAGTAACTCACGATCGTTACTTCCTCGATAATGTTGCAGGATGGATTCTTGAGATGGACAGGGGAGAGGGAATTCCATGGAAGGGGAATTACTCTTCATGGCTGGAACAAAAATCGGTTAGGCTTGCCCAGGAGGAGAAACAGGAGAGCAAAAGACGCAAGACTCTCGAAAGAGAGCTGGAGTGGGTGAGAATGTCTCCAAAAGCGAGACAGGCTAAATCAAAGGCACGTCTTGGAGCTTATGAGAAGATGCTCAATGAGGATGGAAAAAGCAAGGACGATAAACTTGAAATTTTTATTCCAAACGGCCCGAGACTCGGCGACAAGGTTATTGAAGCAATCAATGTTACAAAATCATTCGGAGACAGAGTGCTTTTTGAAAATCTCAACTTTAAACTGCCGCCTGCAGGAATCGTTGGAGTTATTGGCCCCAACGGAGCCGGTAAGACAACTCTTTTTC
>JAAXVX010000177.1 GCA_013335275.1 Bacteroidales bacterium | reverse complement strand
GGTGCGCATTATTAATCTTGCGGAAAAACAGAAGGACAACTTCACGAGGCTTTACGGCTACTGCCTTGCATCGGTGATATTCTTCCACTTCTTTATTAACCTCGGAATGACAATTGGGATTATGCCTGTAATAGGAATCCCCCTTCCTTTTGTAAGTTACGGGGGATCCTCATTATGGGCTTTTACGATATTTCTGTTTATTTTTATTCGCTTAGATCTGGAGAGATGGAGGTAGTGTCTTCATCTGTTTCGAATTTAGCATCCGATGTAAGATAAATCATTATCACTCCTTTAGCTAGTTTTTCTCTCTCCTTTACAAGAATCTTTTCAACTGTTCCGTCAAACGGGGCAAGAATAATGTTTTGCATCTTCATCGCCTCGTATATCATGAGCTCTTCTCCTTTTTGAACATGGTCGCCCTCCTTTACAGTAAAGGAAGTAACAACTCCGGGGATAACCGATTTGATTTCCTGAAGGTCCGGTTTTTTCCACACTTTCCGGTTCCTGTACTTTGTTGTATAGGTAGTCTTGTATTTGCGGGCATCGGGGAATATTTGAAGAATTTCAAAATTCTGTTCGTTTCCTGATATGTCGGTATGGGAAATATTTTTCATTGTTCTCTCTT
This sequence comes from Bacteroidales bacterium, assembly GCA_013335275.1. Lineage (GTDB taxonomy): Bacteria > Bacteroidota > Bacteroidia > Bacteroidales > UBA932 > Bact-08. Next base: position 3,288 of record JAAXVX010000177.1, on the reverse strand, counting down.
TGAGTTTTTTCTCTCTCTTCTGTTCACGCTCCTCAACCTTCAGCCGTTTTTCGACTAAAGCCCTTTTTTCTTCCATTTTCATAATAGTTTATTTATCTGTTAAAATGGTGGAATTCCGTGCTTTTTCTTAGGCCTTTTAACCTCTTTGTTAAGAGAGACTTCAAGTGAATGAATAAGGAATTTCCTGGTATCTACAGGCTCAATTACAGAGTCAATATAACCTTTTGCAGCAGCAACATAAGGATTGGCAAACTTTTGTTTGTACTCCTCAACTTTTTGTTTGCGCATTGCATCCGGATCTTCGGCCTCCATTATCTCTTTGCGGAAAATAATATTGGCTGCTCCTTCCGGCCCCATTACTGCTATTTCGGCAGTTGGCCATGCAAATACGAAATCGGCTCTAAGGTGACGGGAGTTCATGGCAATGTATCCTCCGCCATATGCTTTTCTGAGGATTACAGTAACTTTTGGAACAGTTGCCTCGCTATATGCATAAAGCAGTTTCGCTCCGTGGCGGATAACTCCTGCGTGCTCCTGGTCTACACCCGGAAGGTATCCCGGCATATCCTCAAGTGTTACTATAGGAATTTCAAAGGCATCGCAATAGCGTATGAATCTCGCGGCTTTGTCCGATGAGTCGCAGTCGAGCACACCTGCAAGTACAAGCGGCTGATTGGCAACAAAACCTACTGTTCTTCCGTTTATGCGGCCGTATCCTATTACAATGTTTGCGGCCCACATCTCCTGAACTTCAAAGAACTCGGAAGAGTCAGTCACTGCACGTATCACATCTCTTACGTCGTATGGCTTTGTTGGGTCAACAGGAACAATTTTGTCAATTTTAAATTTTTTGTCCGGCTCGGCTACTTTGCCTTTTTCGCATCTTGCCTCGTTATGTGCAGGGATGTAGTCTAGAAGTGTTTTGATTTGAGTGAAACACTCTGCCTCGCTGTTTGCAAAGAAGTGTGCATTCCCTGTTATTTCGCTGTGAACTCTTGCTCCACCCAGAGCCTCCATATCTATCTCCTCGCCAAGTACCGATTTTATTACCTCGGGGCCTGTAATGAACATCTTGGAAATCTTGTCAACTACAAATACGTAGTCGGTGAGCGCCGGAGAATAAACTGCTCCGCCCGCACAAGGGCCAAGGATAACCGAAAGCTGCGGAATAACGCCGCTTGCCATAGTGTTTCTGAAGAATATCTCACCATAACCGGCGAGTGAATTAACACCCTCCTGAATACGCGCTCCGCCTGAGTCGTTAATCCCGATTAAAGGAATCCTCATTCTTAGCGCATAGTCCATTATTTTGGTGATTTTTCTGGCATGCATCATACCCAGCGAACCTCCGGCAACAGTAAAGTCCTGTGCATAGATTGCGACAGGTTTCCCGTTTATAGTTCCGGTTCCAATTACAACTCCGTCTCCTGCAAGATCTTTACCCTCCATTCCAAAACCTCTTGCTTCGTGTTCGATAAAGAGGTCATACTCGTAAAATGATCCCGGGTCCAGAAGTTGATTGATTCTCTCACGTGCAGGAAGCTTTCCCATTGCTATCTGTTTGGCAATTGCCGAAGCACCGCCTCCCTGTACAGCTTTGGCTGTTCTCTCCTGCAGTTCAGAGATTTTTCTGCTTAATAAACTCATAGAATTTTATTTTAGTACTCACAAAAATATGAAAATATTTTAATTCACAAATTTTGATAATTATTCACTACATTTGTAGGATAATCTGATATTAATAATCTAATCAATAGTACTATATGTCACTTTCATTCGTCGATCGCCACAATGGTCCCCGTGAGCACGAGGTCTCAGAAATGCTCAATGTTTTAGGGATAAAAAGTTTGGAAGAACTTGTAAAACAAACTGTTCCGTCCGATATCCTTTTGGATAAGCCACTCGCTCTGGAAAAAGCAATGAGCGAATACGAATATTTGGCAAAACTAAAGGCAATCGCCTCTAAAAACAGTAATTTCCGGTCACTTATAGGCCAGGGTTTTTACGGCACAGCTACTCTTCCTGTGATTGTTCGCAATATTTTTGAAAACCCGAGCTGGTACACTTCTTATACCCCTTATCAGGCAGAAATTTCGCAGGGTCGTCTTGAGGCTTTGCTCAATTTCCAGACAATGGTGTCCGATCTTACCGGATTCAAAATGGCAAACTCATCTATGCTGGACGATTCAACTGCAGCCGGCGAAGCGGTGAGAATGATGTATGAACTTCGCTCCCGTGATGCTGTTAAAGCAGGCAAAAACAAGGTGTTTGTAGATTCAAGTATTTTCGCTCAGGTTTTGGCTGTAATCCAGACCCGCTCGGAGGTTTTGGGCATCGAGGTTGTTGTTGCGGAATTTGAAGGATTCGAATTTGACGAAAAATATTTTGGAGCAGTTTTGCAATACCCTGCAGCAAACGGCGAAATACGCGACTACTCTGCTTTCTGCGAAAAGGCACACTCGAAGGGAATTCTTGTAACTGCTGTTACCGATCTTCTTGCGCTGGCACTTCTAAAGGAGCCTGCCGCATGGGGAGCTGACATTGCAGTCGGAAGTGCCCAGAGGTTCGGCCTCCCAATGGGATTCGGCGGGCCTACTGCAGGATTCATGGCAACACGCGACGAGTACAAGCGCAATATGCCGGGAAGGCTCATCGGCGTTTCTGTGGACAGGCTGGGAAAACCTGCACTCCGCATGGCTCTTCAGACAAGGGAGCAGCACATCAAACGCGAAAAGGCAACTTCAAATATCTGTACTGCAACAGCTCTGATGGCTTCTATGACCGGTATGTATGCAGTATATCACGGACCGGAAGGAATTAAGTCAATTGCAAGAAATGCATTTGTTTATGCAGGTGCTGTAGCCGGCGAACTTAAGAAAGCAGGCTTTAAGCTTACAACCGACAAATTCTTTGACACAATCGAAATTAATGGCGTTAATGCCGACGATATAAAGAAAAAAGCAGAGGAAAAAGGATTCAATTTCTTCTATCCTTGCAGCAAATCGGTAAGAATAAGTTTCGACGAGGTTTCAAACTGCGAAGAGGCTTCAAAGATTCTTGAGATTTTTGGCCTGAAAAACATTGAATGTCCGGGAGCTCCAAAAGGAGAAATCTTCATGGCGCGCCAGACTCCTTATCTCACAGCAGAGGTTTTCAACAAATACCATTCGGAAACCGAAATGATGAGATACATTAAGAAACTTGAGAGAAGAGACATATCACTCACCCACTCCATGATTCCGCTTGGCTCATGTACAATGAAGCTTAATGCGGCTGTTGAAATGATGC
>JAAXVX010000176.1 GCA_013335275.1 Bacteroidales bacterium | reverse complement strand
TGGCGGGGAACTGGCGGGTCACTACTATTTCAGAGACTTTTTCTACAGCGACTCGGGCATAATGGCTGCGCTCATAATTCTTGATGTTGTTGCAGAGATGAAGAAAGAGGGTATATCCCTTTCTCAGCTTATCGGAAGAATTGAAAAATACCACAACTCAGGGGAGATAAACTTTAGAATTGAAAAGAAAAAAGAGGCAATGGACAAGGTGAGGTCTCATTTTCTGTCAGTCGAAACTCCTGTTGCAAACTACGATTTTGATGGTTACAGGGTTGAATTCCCGGATTGGTGGTTTAATATCCGTCCTTCAAATACAGAGCCTTTTCTTAGGTTCATTGCAGAGGCAAAAAGCGAAAAATCGCTTAAAGAGAAGATAGAAAAAGTAAAAGAGTTGTTGAAAGAATTTGAATAAAACCGGAACCATGAGAAATATTCTCCCGATTCTTCTCCTGTTGATATTGCCGGGAATGATGCTTTCAAAAGAGAAAGACATTAAGGGCAGGATCTCTTTAAACGAGGAGAGGACGGAGTATACAGGACTAATTCCCGATTCCAGAGTAGTTGTCAACGCACCTGCGGCAGATTTTATCAATTTCAGGAAGCCTGTACGACTTATTCTTTTTGCCTTGCCCAACGGGAATTCCATTGAAAATACCGAAGGCCGCCTCCTGTTGTCAAAAACGGACGACTGGCACTTTGATATTCAGCATATCGCTGCTCAGGTAAGGTTCCTCAGGGAAAACGATAAACGCTACAACTACATCGTTGCATATCTTGAATCCTCACAAAAAGCATGGACCGCGCATGCATCAAAATATAAGGATTCACCTTTGATGTATTCGCATCTTGTAGACACAGTCAAAGCGATTGTCCTTGACAAATATTTTAAAAACAATCCATCGGTAAGGCTTAATGTCGTATTGGCAAGTCATAGCGGAGGAGGGCGGTTTGTATTTAATTACATTCTGGGAATAGGCGAAATTCCGGGATTTATCGAGAGATTATGCTTCATAGACAGCTACTACGGATACGAGGAGCCGTTTGCAGGAAAATTTATGAAATGGCTCAACTTGGGAAAAGACAAAATGCTGGGGGTAATATCTTATGTAGACACAACAGTTATTTATAACGGAAAACCAATAGTGAGCAAAACAGGAGGGACCGGCTACAGAAGCGAACTTATGTACCGGAACATGAAAGAAGCCGGGGTTAAATTTACAGACAGGACCGATACCTCGTTTGTCCGTCATACAGCTTTTGACGGAAGGCTCAGAATTATTATCAAAGAGAATCCAACCGGAAAAATTTATCACACTATACTTGTTGAAAAAAACGGTCTTATTCACCAATTGCTGTTCAATAGCAAATTAGAGGAGAGAGGCTACAAATTCTGGGGAGAGAGATGCTATAGCAATCTGATTAAGTAAAACTTACAGATTATGAAAAGATACCTTCCCTTGGACATTCTTAGAGGATTAACAATCTTTGGAATGGTTCTTTCGGCAATTGTTCCCTATGGTGTCCTGCCTCCATGGATGTACCACATTCAAAATCCGCCGCCTACCCACGAGCTCGATATGTCAATTTCCGGCATAAGCTGGGTGGACCTTGTTTTCCCTATATTTATCTTTTGCATGGGAGTGGCAATTCCTCTTGCCGGCAGAAAGAGAATTGAATCAAGGGAGGAGAAACGTGAGCCAAAGGGAAAAATCCGCAATGCATTTCTTAAAGAGGTATTTGAAAGGTTTTTGATGCTTTGGCTGTTTTCGTATCTATATCCTTTACTGGACTTTTCCGATGTAAAGGGATGGCTGCCGCAAGTTGCAACTATAACAGGATTCTTATCACTCTTTACCCTTTATTATATATTTCCAAAGACAGGCACATCTTCATTTCAGGTGTGGCTCATGAAGTACAAAAGCCAAATCCGGGTATCCGGGATTATCTTAATTGCATTGCTCATTGCAGCGGGGCACCTCTTTTTTGGAGAGGTGGTTTCAATTCACCGCAGGGGAATAATCATCTTTTTACTTGCATTTTTGTATCTGTTTGGTTCCTTAATCTGGTATTTTACAAGGAACAACGTTCGTGACAGGGTCTTAGTATTTGGTTTTATTCTTCTTTTCTCTGCAATTACAATGTATTTTGGCCTTCAGGGGAAAGTGTATGCAATAAAAGAGCTTCGCTGGATATTGAATCTTGAATATTTTTACTTTTTACTCATACTTGTGCCTGCGACCTTTATCGGGGATCTTATTTACGGAGGTGAAGGGCGGCAACATCCCCGAATAATTAAAGCAGAGTTGTGGCTTGCCTCGCTCTCTCTGATTGCGGGAATTGCAGCCTTTTTTATTGAGGGTTCAATTACAAAAGTGCCGTGCACAATTTCATACTGCTTTGTAACTCTTGGTATAAGCATATACCTGCTTATGCTTGTCCATTACATATCGCAAAGAAGGCAAAACGGCATATTAACTCTTTTTACACGAATATTCTCAGGAGCAGGAAGCAATCCGCTTATGAGCTACATTGCCTTTGGCAGCTTTGTAATACCTTTTTTCAAACTCACCGGGCTGATACTTGTCTATCAGGCAGCTTACCCTCCGGGTTATCCGTGGATTGGAGTTGCAAGAGCTTTTGTTGCGGTACTCTTTACAATGTCGCTGGTAGCTCTTATGAGTGAAAAGAAAATTTTTTGGAGAGCATGATTATGAAAAAAACGGTCAATAAAATTTTAAAAATTACTTCGATAACAATTTTATCTTTACTACTGCTCATGGCGGCTGTGCCTTTAATTTTCCCGGGGACAATAAAGGAACAGGTAAAATCGCTGGTGAATAAATCGCTAAAAAGCACTTTCGGGTTTAAGGATGCAAAACTCTCCTTTTTTGCAGATTTTCCGAATCTGACTGTATCGTTGTACGATTATTATTTAACAGGGTCGGCTCCTTATGACCGGGACACTCTTGTTTCCGGGAGAGAAGTTGCCCTGGGGATAAACCTGCTTTCTCTTTTTGGGGAAGAAATCGTGTTGAACTCCGTTTTTATTAATGAAACACAGTTCAAAATCATTACTGGAGAAAACGGAACGACAAACTTTGATGTATTCATTGCGGATGAGAACGAAAAGCAGGATACGGGAGCAAAAATCAAGATTAACAAAGTGAGGGTTGTTGGCAGCAGCTTCAGATATTATGACGAACCTTCAACGTTCAGGATGGAGGCTTTAAATTTTAAATACTGGGGAAAGGGAAATCTTGCAGACGAAGAATTTCGTCTGAGATCAAATTTTATCTCCGAGAATTTTACAATATCCTATGGCGGAATTGTATATCTGGATCAGAAGAATTTACATGCAAGGCTGTTAACAAATATAAATACTACAAGTCTTACATTCAGCCTGCTGAAAAACGAGGTAGAGGTGGAGGACCTTGTTGCAACCTTTAATGGCGAACTCATAATAATGGAAGACGGTTTTGATATAGACCTTAGCCTGAATACAAATAAAGTTGACTTTGGAGATCTTTTCTCACTCATTCCCAAAGAGTACTCCGGCTGGTTAAAGAACACCCGCTTCGGAGGCAGCTCAAGTCTCTCGGCCTCTCTTACAGGCTCGTCCAGAGACAGCCTTAACACTTTCCCCGATTTAATTGTCAATCTTGATGTTGAAAAGGGCAAAATTGAGGGGTCACGTTCGAATCCTCCTGTTGAGGGTATAGAGTTTAAAGGCTCGCTCAAGCTTCCTTCTCTCGATTACAAAAATATGGAGCTTAATATTGACACTGTAGGTTTTTCGGTAGAAAATCTCAGGAATGGAGGCAGGATTAGTGTCAAAGGATTTGATAACCCGGAAATTAAGGGTCATTTTAATGGTGTGCTGGATCTTGATATGCTGACTAAAGCCATGGTTTTCACTTC
>JAAXVX010000004.1 GCA_013335275.1 Bacteroidales bacterium | reverse complement strand
TTCCGGATTAACAATTATATCTACAGAATCCTTCCACTCATATTTGACAGCAAGAAAATTCTGTTTTGACATGCATAAAAGCTTATACAGCAGCGATTTATATGGCAGATAATTGAGAAAAACATTACCAAAATCGGGTGTAAAATCAAATGGGAGCTTTGATTTTTCATAAAGAACAAGCTTGTCATCGATGTCCAGAATAACCCATTTATGAGAAGACTTTGGAGCCAGAAATTCTCCGATAAGGCTGGGAGCTTCTAAATAGCCCATTTTTGATACCCTTACCTGTTCATTTACGAACCTGGCAGGATCTTCGGCGTGCTCGAGTACGTGGCTGCAAATCACATAGTCAAACTCTTTATCTTTAAATGGAAGTGTTTCTCCATCCGCCTGAATTAATTTCTGATTAGGATAAATTTTAAAATCCCCTCTTCTGTGTCTGTTATCGTTTACGAATTTTTCTACAAGTACATTTGATCTTTTTGTGGGATTGCTGCCCGGCCCTACTTCCAATACTATCAGCCGCTTTTTAATTAACAGGGAATCTTTGTCAATTGGACTTCCGATTTTCATATTTATTAATTTTATGTAAAACTAATACAATATTCTTTTGATTCAAAGAGTATCAAAAAGCATAATAAGTCTTGAAATATTATTAGTTTTGCTTAGGAAACATGATTCTATTAAATCCTGAATAATAATGAATATCAATATCATTGAATACTTCGAAAAAACAGCAGGAAATGTTCCCGGGAAAATTGCAATAATTGATGGAGACCGGGAAATATCTTTTTCAGAATTGCATAAAAATGCCAGGAATTTTGCAATTGAATTGTCCGGATTAAACTTATTCAATAAGCCAATAGCTGTATTTTTGCCTAAGTCTGCAGAATGCATAATTTCTGATATTGCAATTACTTACAGTGGCAATATATATATGAATCTGGATGTCAAGACTCCTCTTGCCCGGATAAATAGTATTCTTGAGCAGATAAAGCCGGCGGCGCTCATCACAAACGAAAAATATTCCGAAGATATTAAAAGCATTAAAGGCGATATCCCACTATTAATTTTCGAAAAAACAGATTTCAGCCAACCCATTGACAAAAATGTTCTTAAAAATATTCAATCCAAAATAATCGATACCGATCCACTTTGTATTATTAATACTTCCGGTTCTACCGGAACGCCCAAGGGAGTCGTGCTGAATCACAAAAGTTATATCGATTATACGGAATGGGCTATAAATACATTCGGGTTTACCGGAGAAGAAATTCTTGGTGTATTATCTCCTACTGTATTCGATCACTATAATTATGAAATATGCCTGATGATGTCAAAGGGGGTAACTCTTGTTCTTCTTGACAACCAAATGGCTTCGTTTCCGGTGAAATTACTTGAGGTACTAAAAAAGCATAATGTCACTTATATTTTTTGGGTGCCGTCGATAATGGTGAATATTGCCAATATGGACTTGCTCAGCAAGTTTCCATTACCGCAGATCAAAATGGTTTGGTTTGCAGGCGAAGTTTTCCCAACAAAACAATTCAACTATTGGAAGGCGAACATGCCGGAAGCCACATTTGTAAATCTTTACGGGCCTGTTGAAGCCTCCGTTGACTGCACTTATTACATTGTTGACCGTAAACTGAGAGATGACGAACCTATACCAATCGGATTCCCTTGCAGAAACACCGATATACTTATACTAAACTCCGATAATCAAATTGTTTCTGAGAACGAAGAGGGAGAACTTTGTATAAGAGGCACATCACTTGCAATGGGATATTACAACAATCCGGAAAAAACCGCTGCAGCATTTGTCCAGAATCCCCTAAACAAATCATATCCCGAAACAATTTACAGGACAGGAGACATTGTTGTTAAAAACGACAGAGGTGAAATGGTTTTCAGGGGAAGAAAGGACAGTCTTATAAAGCATATGGGCTACAGGGTTGAGCTAGGTGAAATTGAACACGTTATTGTAAACACCCTGAAATTGGTTGATGCCGGATGTGTTGTTTACAACCGGGACAAGAAAGAAATTACCCTGTTTTACGAATGTAAGAAAGAACTTTCGGTTGCAGAAATGAAAAAATCAATTGGGACCGTTTTTCCAAAATATATGGTCCCAACAGTGTTTCATAAAATGGAAGAGCTGCCAAGAAACACAAACGGGAAACTTGATAGGATAACGCTTTATAACCTGGCTAATAATGGATAGAATTTCTAATTATCAGGAAATAAATGATAAGATAAAATTTATTAAAGAAGGGAAGAAGGGTATAATCACAAATTTCTATCCCGATATTGAAATTGTTACCTGTTGGATTAATTCCGGAAATCTGCATTTTTTTCAACATGCCGAAACATTGCTATTGTTACGCACTAATAAAGACTTTGTGAATTTGTATTTTGTAGCGGCTTCATATGATTCATTACAAAATGCACTTATTCATTTAAATCACGAAATGAGCGATATTAGTTTTGTGGCCGATCTGGTTGGAAAAATACCTGATATCGGCCTTGCATCAGATGTATTTATTAAGTCCGGTTTTAGCGAATACTCAAAATTATGCAGAATGAGCAGAAAAGTTTCTGACAACGATCATTTTGCAATAAATAGCCATATATTACCCGCAAAAATTATACATGCCGAAAATATCCTTGATTTACTTTATGCATATTTCGATCCGGTATCAGAGCAATTGCCAGGAATAGATGAGGTTAAAAAATGGATAACCAATGGGAACACATATATATATTTATCCGATAATCAGATTCTTGGCTTTGTTATATATGTAAATAAAGGGTACTCTTCATATTTAAGATACTGGTTTGTACATCCGGAACACAGAGATAAAAAAATTGGATCAGCTTTACTGAATAAATATTTCTCGGATGGCAAGGATGCCCGGTTAATGTTTTTTTGGGTAATCCTGTCCAACGAAAATGCAGTGTTAAGGTATAAGCATTACGGCTTTCAAATGGAGAATTTTTATGATATAGTCTTGACTAAAAACTTAATTAATAATGAAACAGAAAATAATTGATATTTTAAAGGAAATCCGTCCCGAGTTTGATTTTACCGAAAAGACTGACTTTATTGAACAAGGAATGTTAGACAGTTTTGACATAGTTAGCTTGGTCTCTTCGTTAGATGAGGAATTCGGAATTTCCATTGACGGGCTGGATATTCTTCCTGAGAATTTTTCCGGCATTGAGTCTATCATTGCATTGTTGAAAAAGAATGGAGTAAAATAGTATGAATCTGATATTCCGAAACAAGAAAATAAGCGGGCTGCTCACTGTTTTGCCTAAAAACGAAATCAAGTTTGAGGATGAAATGGATAATTATAATTTCACTGTAGCCCAGTCTCTTAAACTAAAGAAAATCATGGGATATGGTTCCCATAGGATTGTGGAAAGCGGTGTGACTATATCAGATTTGTGTGTATATGGTTTAAATTATCTTTTTGATCAAAAGCTCCTGAAGAAAGAAGACATTGACGCCATTGTTCTTGTGACTCAATCTCCGGATTATATTCTCCCTCCCACCAGCAATGTAATACAGGGCAAATTAGGGCTTAAAAAGGATATGATATGCCTTGATATAAATCAGGGTTGCGCAGGCTATGAAATAGGCCTTTTTCAGTCGTTTATGCTATTGGATCAGCCGGACATAAACAAGGTGGTATTACTAAATGCAGATGTCTTAAGTCAAAAAGTATCAAAAAGGGACAGAAGCAACAACCCTCTGATTGGAGATGCTGCTTCTGTTACAATTTTAGAAAAATCCGAAACGGACCTGACTATTTATGCAAATATTAAAATGGACGGGACTGCATTTGATACGGTAATTATACCTGCAGGCGGTTTTAAAACACCGTCATCGCCGGCTACCGCAGAGATGACAGAGGATGCAGAAGGCAATTTCCGTTCCCTGGATCAGCTTTGTGCCAACGGAGATAAAATTTTTAATTTCGTTCAGCGGGAAGTTCCTCCAATGATTGAGTCGCTATTGGAAAAAGCAGGTATTACGAAAGATGACGTAGATTATTTCATGTTCCATCAGCCTAACAAGTTTACCCTTACCAAGCTGGCCGATAAGCTACAGGTTCCGCATGAAAAGGTACCAAGCAACATCCTTGAGTTTTTTGGAAATTCAAATGGAGTATCGGTACCTACGTCAATTTCATTCAACCTTGGCGACAGACTCACAAAGGAATCTTTGCTGATTTGTCTGGCCGGGTTTGGAGTAGGACTAACGTGGGCTTCTTTGCTTTTAAGAATGGAGTATCTCTCATTTAATGAAATAATCTATTTTTAAGAAACCCAGCCTTCACTCTTACATTCTGGACATCACTAAGTTATACAACTCTTCAACTGTACTTGCGCCTCTTACATCTGCCCCGATAAGCTCAACATTATAGGTTGAGTTTACCATGGATATTATTGTAAGAACAGCGAGAGAGTCCCATTCTTCCAAATCTTTATATCTGGTGGATGCCTTTATGCTCTTCCTGTCTGTAGATTCAAATTGTTCTGCAAATTTTATAACGAATTCTTCTATTGTATTCATAAATTCCTTTAATTAACTCTTTGGCCTGTTTTGAAATTAAAAACAACCTTGGCCGGATTCCCGGATACAAGTGAATATGGGGGAACAGATCTGGTGACTACACTTCCAGCGGATATAACCGAATGTGTTCCTATTCTTACACCAGGCAGTATTATTACATGCGACCCGGTAACAACATCGTCTTCAATAACAATAGCATCGGCATAAGTTCCCTGTGAGTCAAATGTGGAATTAAGCGATTCATAGTTATGATTGAGCCCTGTAAATACACAGTATTGACCTGTGCCGACATGGTTCCCGATTACTATTTCTCCCAGAATAACCGAGCCTATTCCAATGAGGCAATTATCCCCAATTTTTATATTGCCCATTCCATTATTCAAAACAGAGTTCGCTTCAATGACAGATTTTGACCCTATCTCAAATTTATTGAATGGATACAGGTCTCTTCTTACACTTGAAGAAATATAAGCTCCTTTGCCCCTTTTAATCATGAAAGGCATAAGAAAATTACGCACCCACCAGCGAGGACGGGAACGATATGGGTGAACTAAACAAAAATGAACCTTTGCCTTTATTCCCGGATTCTGTTTTAACCAGTTATATATTCTTTCTCTCATTTTGGTGATGTTGAATATTAATTTTTCATTCTTTGAGATTTATCCCAGGTTCCATCTCCTCTCTTCTTTTTAAGCAGGTAAAAGAACCCTTTAACCACATTCAGGTTCATAAACAAGAAGTAGTGAGGGATAAAAATAAATTTGTTTTTCAGCTCTTTTCCTTCATAATGTTTTCCCAGGAGGGCAAGGAAGTAAAACAATACCTGCATAAACAGCAGAATTGAATAGAGAATTGAATTATCTGCAATTACTAATGCAATATTGACAGGAAACAGCAGGAATAGTAATACAGGAGTAATTGTCCACCTTAATACTCTGTGTGATATGTACTGAAAAGAAAGAACTCCATATTTAAAGACATTTAAAAGAGGGGCCAGCCTGTATACCGATTGCACCCCACCAGCAGCAATCCGTATTTTTCTCTTTTTCTCTTCCGCCATGTTCAATGTACCTGTCTCAATAGCGTATGCGTTGCTGCAGTAACATATCTTATATCCTTTCATTGCAATTTTCATTGAGAGAATAAAATCGTCCAGCAGGGTATCCTTATCCATTTTCTCAAATAGTTCGCGTCTTATTGCAAACAGTTCCCCGGCTGCGCCAACGGCAGAATACAATCTTGAATCAAGAGATTTAAGAATTGATTCGTATTTCCAGTAAATTCCCTCTCCCCCGGAAGAGGCCGAGTCCTTCTCTTTAGATGCAATTCTCTTTTCTCCGGCAACACAACCAGTCTTAACATCCCGGAAAGCATTTACAATCTCCGTAATTGCAAGGCTGTTGAGCATTGTATTTGCATCGGTAAATACAACTATTGGCGACTTAATATAAGGAATGGCTCTGTTTAAAGCGGCTGTTTTACCTTGTCTTGCCGGTTCAAAAAGAACCTGAACTTCATTATATGCAGCAAGCTTTTCGTTTGAAGCGTCTGTTGTGCCGTCTGTGATCCAGACAACCTTAAGCATTTCCTTCGGGTAGTCCAGAGACCGGGTGTTTAACATTTTATCATCTACTATGTCCTCCTCATTATATGCTGCTATCAGAAGAGTAACTTCGGGCAAATCGGTAAAAGCAGAAGGGGTTACTGTTTTTTTGACAAAACACTCTTTAATCAAAACCAAAAAATAGAGAAATATCCCGTAGCCTAAATAGGTATAGAATACGACGAACAGAAAAAGCCAGAAAATAATTTCAATTGTGCTCATCTTAATTAAATATTTCGTCTATAATCTTTTGCATCTGAATTTTCCAGGAAAGCGAATTAATTATAGAATTTCTTATATCCGAAGGACTTAATTTCAATGATTTTGAAAATGAAACAATGCGGTCAATATCAATTGGAGTTTCATCTGCCGGTGCCTTTAAAATATATGGCATATTCTCGAAATCATCGTCAATCTCCGAATATATGAAAGGAATTCCTCTTGCAGCGTATTCCCTGGTTTTTAATGTTTTTATTTTAGTAATATTTGACCTGTGCCTGGCAAGGCTGGCTATTCCAAAATCAGATTGTTCAAACAGGCTGTCAAGTTCTTCGCCATATCTGTTGCCTAGAAAATGTATGTAGTTTTCAACATTAAACTGTTTTGACAATTGAATTAATAAATTTAAATCTTCGGGAGCACCATCTCCAACAATAAAAAAATGCACTTCAATGTCTCTTTTCTTTTTGTAATACTCCCCAATGCCTTTGATAATCCTGTCGAATCCGTGCCAAAAATGAATCTCCGCCACACCTATGAGGTTTAGCCGGTTTTTGATTTCATTTTTTTGCGACTTTAATTTAATGTTGTTGAAATCTATTCCATTTGATATACATATCGTTTTTACTCCGTGTATAACCGGATAATCCGTAAAAGTTATTATTCTGTCCAGATGGTCCTTAAGCCTGTTTCTGAAAATTCTGTTTAACAAAAAAATCAGCCTGTATTTGAGAGGGCCTCCTTTTACCTCATAGTCGTAAGGATAAGTAGGGAATTCCATCACAACCCTTACACCAGCTTTTCGCAACCTCCTGAGCATTTTCAGGAGATAGGGGTTGATGTTATAGAAGCTTCTTATGTAAACAAACTTTATATTATTCTCAAGTATGTAATCTGTTAACGCTCCGAAACGGAACCACTTTAAAAATTTCGCAGAAAATCCATTGCCATAGTTTTCAATTACCTTATCCCCGCTCATCCTTTTTTGGTAACCGTTTTCATCTATATCCATATAGCATAACTCCACATCCATTCCACATGCTCTCAATGCATCCACCTGATACAGAATCTTCTTACTGATTCCGCTATGCAGTGAGAAATCATAAAAGTGGACAAATATAGCTTTCATCAATTATGCGATTTTTGAATTAACGATTTGTTTAATCAGGTCCGAGGTCTCGTTGAGCACTCTGTTGCGGTTATACAGGTTTTCAAGTATTGGTCTGTTATGCTTTGCCAGTGTCTCAAAATCGGGAAGGATGCTCATATTTTCTAAATCTGACATTTTATATAATAGTACACCCTCTTCTTTCATGTACAGATAGATGGGACTTTTTTCGTTAATAAAGACTCTTGCACCCTTCCATAAAGACATAATTACATTACCCATCCCCTGTTGCCGTATATTGTTCATTATTAAATTCCCGCAAGTGAGCAAAAAGGTATTATAATCTTTAAGCGGCAAAAATTCAGTCAGCGGGACAAACTTCTTTCCAAATAGCTCATTGCCCTTAGATACAACAAAGTCTCTATATTTTTTATCGCCGTATGAAAGAGGACAGTAGAGTAGTTTATCATCAAGATTACACCTCTGGAGCAATAGGAATGTATCTACATGATTATTCTCATATGTGGCGGAATTTCCAATAAGAAAATTATTATCTGTACAAATATCTGCCTCGTTTTCGGAATAAAATTGATCTATAGTAATATACCTGAAGGGCAGATATTTTATTTTATGTGAAATGTATTTTCTAACATACGAATATTCTATGGGCGTGACAGTGGAAACGCTTCTGATTTTCCGGTAACACTTCATTCTTATTAATAATGGCGATTTCTCTGCATAAAAGAAAGGATAAAGCAGATTGAAAACTGCAGGGTAATTATTATACATCTCGCCGGCCAATCTCTCTTTATAGCTTCTGCATGAATTTAAAAACTTCTGCGTTTCTGCAAGAATAACATTTCTGGACAATACAGGAATTGAGTACAAATCTGCACCCCAGGCCATCCAGTGAAAATAGACATCCGGGCGGGCATTAAGTATTACCTCCTGCTTAAACTCAGTAATAAGATTATGAATGATGACCCCCTTAAACCTGTTTATCGATTTTATCAAATCTATAAACTCATCAGAATCTATTTTGCCCTTAACTATATTGGGGTTTTGTGAATGTACAAGTTTTAATTCTTCTTCGTTTTCCTTTAAAGCAACAAAATAGACATTCCGGTTTGGATAGACCGACTCAAACACATCAATCACATAATCAATAAACTTCTCATCTTCTGTAATGTGCAGCAATAACCCGTCTGATTCAATCACTTTTTTTAGAATTTTTAGATTAGCTCAAGCAATTTTTTAGTTCTTTTTTTGACAATCTTGCAGGGAATTCCTGCAAATACAGACCACTCATCAAGTGTTTTATTTACAAGTGACATAGCTCCCACAGCGACTCCTTCCCCAATAGTAATATCAGGCAGCACAACGCTTCCGGCTCCAACCTGGCAGTACTTACTTATCATAACTTTCCCACCTTTAACATTCGTTAAGCAGGAGTCAACCATTGGTCCTACAAGAAAGTCTCCGGAAAAATCATCTGTTGCACTAAAGACAGTGCACCTGGGAGAGAGGCCGGAATAGTCGTCAATTTCTATCCCGAATTTTCCATACAGGGCGCAAAAAGCGGAAATGTGAATAAAATCGTGAAGTATAATATCGCCTGAGAGTATACAAAAATCGTCTATCCTTACATTGCTCCCTATCTGCATCTTTTCGGGGCTGTAAAATCTGGCAAAGCGGCTAATAAGTACATTATCTCCAACTTTACTAAACCCAATTTTATCAAGTTCATTTTTACTGTAAAATGAATTCATGATTTTTTAGTTATTTGCTGATTATTGAACATATTCTATCGATATCCGAATGAGGTAGATGAGGATATATAGGAAGACACAGAACCTCACTTGCAATCTTAGTGGCAACCGGAAGATTTGTCTGACTTGAAGACGGCAAACCCCGATATGTGGGAAACTGACTTATTAACGGATAGAAGTACCTGCGTCCGAATATGTTGTGCTGTTTTAATATCTCATAAAGTTCATCTCTCGATTTACCGTACTTAATTGTATCCACGATAATTGGGAAATATGCATAATTATGGTGAACTCCCGGGATATCATCCATAAAATCAATTCCGGCTACTCCGCTAAGGTTTTTTCTATATATGTCAACAATTTCTTTTCTCTGCTGTATGTATTGATCTACGTATTTTAACTGAATTAACCCGTATGCGGCTTGAATTTCATTCATCTTTGCATTGATTCCGGGCTCAATTACAGTAGTTTCTCCTGCAAATCCAAAGTTTTTGAGGTAATCAATCCTTTTCTTTGATTTTTCATCCGGGCAAATAATAGCTCCGCCTTCAATCGTATTAAAAACTTTGGTGGCATGAAAACTTAATATTGACAGGTTCCCGCAATTAAGAACCGAACTTCCGTTTTGTTTAACCCCAAATGCATGTGCCGCATCATAAATTATTTTTAACCCGTAGGTATCTGCAATTTCCTGCAATCTATCCATCTTGCAGGGATTTCCATAAACGTGTACCGGCATGATTGCAGTAGTCTGCGGTGTAATGGCAGCTTCTACTTTTTCGGGGTCTAATGTGAAATAATCCGGTTCAACATCAACAAATACAGGTTTAATATTATTCCACCAGAGAGAGTGAGTTGTTGCCACAAAACTGAATGGCGTTGTGATTACCTCTCCTGTTATTCTGAGTGCCTGTAAGGCAGTAATCAAGGCAAGCGTACCATTGGAAAAGAGAGAGATGTAATTTACGCCGAGATACTCAGCCAAAGCTTTCTCAAACTGAATATGGAAAGGACCGTTATTTGTGATTATTTTATTTCCCCATATTTCTGTGAGAGATTCAAGAAATTCGTCCAGTGGAGGCATTGCCGGTTGGGTAACATAGATATTATCTTTCTCTGTCATCATTTTTAAATATATAATCAAATATAATCTTTTTTAGAAAAAGATAGTCTTTGAATTGTGTTATCTCCGAGAAAATCAAAATAAAGAGAGGTGCCGAGATACATTGAATTATAAAAATTATATACAGATTGCCCGGAATAAATAATGACTCAGTATATAATAGTGCCCCAACAACCATACCTATTAAAAATGATGGTTTTATATCGTTTATCTGACGAAAGACCGGATATCCGATAAGTCTTCCGGAATAGTAGCTGTTTATAAAATATGCAACGAGCGAATTGAATATCATGCCCAGTATAAGTGCTTTTATACCAAAGAAAACTCCAATTACTATCACCGGGATAAAAATAATCTTCTTGATAATTTCCAGTCTTAAGAAAAGATCTGAGCGCCCCTTCACATTCAATATATTAAGATTAAGGGAGTTCAGGGGATAAAAAATTCCGACAAAGCAAAGTAATTCGAGGTAAGGTGCCGCTGGAAGCCATTTTTCGCCAACAAGGGTAAATATCATTGACTTAGACATTGCCGCCATCGAGAACATCAATGAAAAGGTAATGAACATCGTGCTTCTCAGGAGTTTTTGATAACTCTCCCTTAACCTGTCCGAGTCTTCTTTAATTAATGATAAAGTTGGAAATGACACTCGCTGTATTACGCTGGTTATATTTTGCGAAAAAATATTCTTGAACTGATCTGCTCTTGTATATAAACCAAGTTCTTTTGTTGAAAAATATTTTCCGATAATCAGGTAATATATATTATTGTAAACAGTATCAATAAGCCCGCTTACCAATAACTTACTGCCAAATCCAAAAAGTTCCCTAAACGAACTTTTGCTGAAAACAAACGAAGGCCTCCATTTGCTGCTTATCCAGAAAAGTATCGAGCTTAATATCAGGGAAATCAAAGCCCTTCCCACCAGACTCCATACTCCATATCCGTATAATGCCATCAGGATTCCTATGGCGCCGGATATTACCGATGAAAACAGTGAAATCTTAGTTTGCTGTTTGAAGTTTATCTCTTTGGTGAGAATTGTCTTCTGAATCATTGAGATTGAGCCAAAAACCAGACATAAACCCAGAACTTTAAGGAGGATTCCTAATTGGGGCTCTTTGAAATAAGTACCAATTGCTTCGGACGAAGCAAACAGAACAAAGTATAGAAACAGAGAAACTGATATATTGAAAAAGAATACAGTTGAATAGTCTTTTTGGGTGCAGTTGTTTTTTCTTATCAACGCATTTGTGAAGCCGCTATCTATAAAAGTCTGGCTAATGGCGATAAAAACAGTCAGCATGCCTATCAGGCCAAATTCATGAGGAGTGAGTATGCGCGCAAGAATAATCCCGACAATAAATTCAACACCCTGACTTGCAAAGTTGTCGACAAAACTCCAGATTATTCCTTTAAACGTTTTTTCCTGCAGAGACATAAATGGCTATATATAATTAATTTCAATCCTTATCAATAAGGTTGGACGGATGATCCTTTACAACACCTTTGTTCTTTCTGAAATATTTCCGTGATCCCTTTAAAGCTCCCTTGACTCTTTCCCAGAAAGCATTTATTAAGGAACCGTCGGCCTTTAACGTAGCCGTTGATGTTACAACCCGTGCTTTTCTATTCCTTACAAAACATATCTTTCCATGCTTTTTAAGTCCAAAAGCCATTGTTCCATCTTCCCCTCTTTTGATGTCAACTCTATAGCCATCTACCCTGGCCAGGTCGGTCACATGGGCAAAGACCATCCCTCTTATACAATACTCCGGACTCTTGAATGAAAGCACGAAAAGATGAACATCCCTAAAAAACTCGTATATAGTCATCCATAACCTTGGAAACTCCTTGCTGGGAGCATAGCT
Organism: Bacteroidales bacterium; assembly: GCA_013335275.1. Taxonomy (GTDB): domain Bacteria; phylum Bacteroidota; class Bacteroidia; order Bacteroidales; family UBA932; genus Bact-08. The sequence continues at coordinate 4,014 of JAAXVX010000004.1, read as the reverse complement.
CCATAATGAACAAGCTGCAACAACACCCGGTTTTTCAAGCCTTTCAATCATTGTCTCAATGTATTTCGGAGGATACATCGTATCGGCATCTATGCAGATATAGTATTTCCCCTTAGCCTCATACAGCCCTCTGTTCCTGGCATATCCGGCACTTTTTTTCTCTTCAAAGTAATATTTCAGTCCAACAGCATCATATACATCTGCGGTCCTGTCCGTTGAATTGTTGTTTACCCCAATAATTTCTATAGGATATTTACATTTTGAATCACTCAGTGACCATAGGCAGCTCAACAACCTCTTCTCTTCGTTATATGCAATTACTACAACTGAAGCAACCGGTGTATCACTTTTAATTTTTGAAAGGTTCTCTTTTACCTCGTTGACTATCTCCGGTGGCGCATTACTGAATGGCTTTTCGAAGACAGCAAGATACTTTTTATACCATTTCATGATTAACAATGTTTTTATAAATTTTCAACAGTTCTGTTGCAGTTTTTTCCCATGAAAAAAGCTTTATTCTTTCATTTCCGGACTTTATAAGCTCTTCCCGCAAGTTTTCTTCTGTCTCAATTTTAAGTATTCCTTCGGCGATTGTTTCCGGACTATACGGATCGACCAGCAATGCAGCATCTCCTGCTATCTCGGGCATTGCAGATGTATTTGACGTAATCACCGGTGTACCGCAGGCCATAGATTCAAGTATCGGGATGCCAAAGCTTTCTCTCAGGGAAGGATAAAGAAACAGTAATGCACCAGAAAAAATATATGGCAGATCCTGATTTGGTATATAATCACAAATAACCATATTGCTTTTAATATGCCGGAGGTTTAACTTCATCAATATGTCGTCAATATGAGATTCCTTTAAATCTGCAATAAGCAAAGGAGTTTTACATAATGATTTTTCCAGATATATCCCGTATGCTTTTAGTACATTTTCTGTGTTTTTCTTAGGGTCAGTGTTCCCCAGAAAGAACAAATAATTTCTTGCAGATATGTATTTTGAAGTAACCTCGTAATAGTCTTCAATTTTGTGAAAGTGCTTGCCAAATCCGTTATAGATATATGATATTTTACTATCCGGAAGATTTAACCTGTCTTTAATCCTTTTTGCTTCAAAATCAGATACAGTTATAATTCTTTCACTATTCCTGATTGCCTTTGGAACAACAAGCTTTCTGTAATACCATCCAAGATTCTGATATACGGATTTGCTCATGGTTTTTCTTTTCTCCAGGAATATGATATCATGCAATGTGAGCAGTAGAGGGGTGCTAATACAGAAAGGAGCTGTGTTACTTGTACAATGGAGCAAATCGGGCTTAATTTTATTGATTGCCAAAGGTATCCCTATTTGTTCCCAAAGCGGATATGAAGGAACCTTAATTTCAATTATGTGAAAATTTGGCGTTTCATGAAGAACGTCACGGTCCTGCCCACTTCCGACAAGGATAAAATACTCATTTACTTTGTCTATTTTTTGAAGCTCCCGAATACATTCCAGGGCAACAAAATCCATCCCGTGTTTATTTTCACGAAATATTCTCTGAGCTTCAATTGCAATTTTCATTTCTTAACCTTTGGGGGTATGTATAAATTTATTTTCTGTTCCCTTTGTTCTGAACAGGTTTATAAACATAAGCAAAAACAGCAGCGGCAATTTCTTTATTACGCTTATATTTTTTGCAGTGACGAGAAAACCCGGCAGGGCTAACATAAACGAGGTCATTAAAAGCAAAAGAAGAGCCCACCACTTGAAAGACAACTCAATGCTTATAATTGATGTAATGATTATTATTATTGAAATCATTCCGAGCAGAACAATTTTCGGGAGCAATACCCACTGGAAAATTTTATCCAGATAGTCCAGATTTAAATTTAACAGTGCCTTCGGTACATATTTCAACCCATTATACAATGAACTGAATTGAGAAGAAAGCCATCTCCTGCGTTGATTATAAAAAACCGCCTCCTTTTTTACTTTCTCGTCATAAACAAAAACATAGTCAAGAAAATCAATAAAAATACCTTCTTTGAGAAGGAGTATCTCCAACTCCTTGTCTTCACCGGCCGAAGTAAGTTTACAAACATTCTCACAAAACCATTTGTATTCAAACGCCATCCCCGAACCAATCAAAGCGGATGACAATCCTATTTTAACATGCCCTTTCCTAAAAATAGAATTATTAATTTCCTCACTCATTGCATCAAGAATCGCCATATCATTGTCAAGATTCTTTGCCGTTCTATGGGTTTGTAATGCAGAGGCTCCCGAATAAAACGCATCATTAATATCCGAAATGTACTTGGCCCCTACAATATTATCTGCATCTAATATTACAACTATGTCGTAACTGTTTTTTGTGAGATTATTAATAGCATAATTTAGGGCGTAAGCCTTTGTACTTTGCTCCGGATTAATTTCCATAAGGATAACAGGCATCTCAGACAAAATCTGGTTAGTTGCATTTTCCATCCTGTCCGAAATTACAACAACATCCATTTTATTTTCGGGATATTCCTGTTCCAGAATAGACTCAACTGTTTGAAGAATAACCTTATCCTCTTTATATGCCGGAACCAGAATCAAAAATTTATCTTGTTTTTTTGCTAGAGGATATCTCTTTTTCTTGCCTAAAACAGAAAAAAAAGCAAATACAAAAGCATATATAACCGAAATTGCAATAATCCCGAAGAATACCTCATCTGTTATGATAAGTACGTTTTCCATTAATTGATTATTTAGAAAAATTCTTTTTATTTAAGAAAAAATCCATTACACCATGAATGGTTGCAATAGCCAAATCTACTCTGCCAATTAAAAGAGATCCAATTAATTCTCTAATATCAGCAATTGTCAGCTGATAGAGAATGGCAAATATTCCAGTTAATCCGCTTCTGTTCCTTTTAGCAAATATAAGTCTGTTTCGTACCATATAGTACTTTTTTAAAGGACTATTTCTTCCGGTACTCCTACTTTCTTTGTGGATGATAACTGCACTTGGGTCAAACCAGATTTCGAATCCTGCTTTTTTTATCATCTCACTCCAGTCCAGCTCCTCATAATATAGAAAATAATCCTCCGGCATCAACCCAACTTTACTTATTACCTCCCTGCGAATCATCATTGCAGCTCCATGAACTGATTCCGTACGCCCGGGTGTGTCGTACTGACCTCTGTCCTTTTCTCCAAATCCAATGCCTTTATTTCTTAAAGTAAATCTGGATAATCTTGTATATCCTGCATATTGAATAACTCCGGAAGGTGAGAAAAAATGAATTTTAGGAGATATGGCACCTATTTCGGGGTGTTCATCAAGATGTTTCACAAGCTGGTTTATTGAAGAATCCGTTAATAATGTATCATTGTTAATCAGCATTATATAGCGACCGGTACTTGCTTTTATTCCAACATTATTTCCTCCTGCAAACCCAAGGTTTGCCTGATTTTTCAAAATTATATATTCCTGAAACTCATTTTTAAGTTCTGTATACTCATCTGCTTTTGAGCCATTATCAACAACTATTACTTCATAAAGAATATCCTGCAGATTATTTTTAATACTTATCAGCAGTTCCCTTGTGTCCTCAAGTCCGTTATAGTTTAAAATAACGAAAGATATATCAGGCAGTAATTCCATACTTCTTATCATTTATTTTTTTCATCTCCTCAATCTCTTCATCGAATTTTGGACTAATAAAAATAAGGGTCATACTTATATACAATATAAATCCGGTAGGAAACTGTCCCATAATTTCAAGGCTGTATGAAGCAACATATACTCCTGAGAGACCACATATTAGTGCCGTGACCAGGCCTCTGAGTTCATTGTCTTTCAGACGGAAATAAACAATATAAGCTCCATATAAAACTATATAAAGAAGTATAAAGACATGAAGTATCAATCCTATTATGCCTGTTTCAACCCAAATCATAACATACCACGAGTCGTTTGGAATTTGCGCCAGATATGGATCGGGCCGGTAGGTTTTTGCACTCCCCCTGCTCATTCC